>NZ_LUUM01000266.1:0-40466 GCF_001644125.1 Methylosinus sp. R-45379 | reverse complement strand
TAAATGCATATTTGTGTTGCAATGTATTTTGCATTGCCTATAATAGTTGAGTTACCCTTAATGCTCCAAATGAAGGGCCGGCGACCTCCAACGCCGGCCTTTTTTCTTGCCAATGCGATAAGTCAGCGCTGACTGGAATAAATAAATTAAATCAGTATCTTGACGATTTGCGGCCGAGGTGAGAGTCTTTGCCAGCGTTGCTTTTGACGCGTTGGAGAACTTACAAATGACCCGGAATTTCCAGTTCTATGCTTCGAATCATGGAACGTATACGTTGAAGGCGGATGCCTCCGGCCGTGCCTACGTCGCTTTCGACGACAATGAGGGCGGCGTTCATTTCGAACTCGACGCCTTCCTCACGCATACAAGCATCCCGGAGGCGAAAGAGGCGCTGCTCGTTTTGATTGGCGAGCTGGTCTGCCATGTGGATTAATACCCCATGGTCAGGCGCGAAGCTGGACTGTTCGGGTAATCCCGCTTAGAGGGAAAGAAGCGCACAATAAGCGTTTCTCGTTTCTAAGAGGATTCTTATGGTTCGGAAGGGAAGCGGAGCCAGAGGCGGCGGCGGGAGTAAGGCACCGGTTCAAACAGTTCAACCAACGCCCCCGACGGGCAAGGCTGCCGTCCCCGTCTTGGATTTTCTAAAGCGTCTTGGCCTATTCAAAGAAGTTAAGTTGCCTGGATGGGCGCTATTCTTATATGGACTTTTTGTGCTTATCCCGGATGTTAAAAGTAGAATTGATTTTTGGTGGGACGCTTCGCAGTATCTTGGTGGTAATGTTGCGGCTATTGGGAGTGGGCTAACAAGCCCGCTATCTGGAATTATACTTATGGTGGTTGGGGTTGTTTATGTTGTGCTTGTCGATGAGCCGAAAAGGCCGGTATTCCGACAGGCGTGGTTGCGCGTTGCTGGGTGGTTTACATTCGGTATGATTTTTCTTGCGGTCTTTGCTGTTACATTGATTAGCTATGTGGCACAAGAAATTGGTCCTAGGCGTATTTATCCAATCCAAGGAAATATTGTTCGGGATATTTTGGCATCTGCTGGATTTGTCGGTAATTATTCAGTAGGTATAACGTATGTAGGAACTTGTTATGATTGTGATGGATATGCGGGCGACTTTGTGGATTTGATTAAGTCTGTGCATGGTTGGACTGTAGTCAGTGGTGGAACAGTTTTAGGTCCATCACATGACTTAATATCACCTCTCGGGGTAGCAGTTCTTGATAAGCACCCATCGACACCTTCGCCAGCGACGGTTGTTATGGACAAGGCGCTTAAAGCCGCGCAAATTCCTTTTGACCTTCTGGAAGCGCGCAGCTTTGGAAACAGGAATAGCAGTGATACTGAAATTATCATTTCGGCTAGGAGAGTGAGGCGATAAATTCTTGTAGAATTGACGATTGAGAGGCCTAGCCGGATTTCTTCTCAAGTCCGATCCTCGGAAACTTCTCTATCGCTGCGGCCTTCAGCTTCAGACTGACGGTTCCGTAGGCCTCGCCGGCTGTCCGCGCCGCGTGACCTTGTATCGCATCGCGAGTCTCGGCGTCGATTCCAACGTCGCGGCAAATCGTTTTGAACCTGTGCCGCCAACCGTGGTTCGGCGCGACGCCTTCATTGACGATCTTAAGCGATCGAATCCACGCGGCGAGTTGTTGCGCCACCTGTTTCGACGGATGAACCGATTTTTCGTCTCGCTTTATCGTGGTCGAATAAAACAGCGGACCCTCGGGAGCAGCGTTGACGAACTCCAAAAATCCCCATTCGAGGATTTGTTTATGCAGCGGCACGTCTCGGAACATTCCGGTTTTAACCGAGCCGGCCTCGGGCGTGATCCGAATATATGTAATGTCGCCTTCCCTGCGCACGTCGGATTTTCGCAGTTGCGTAATCTCGGCAACACGGGCGCCCGTGAAACAGCACAACAGGGCAACCCATTTCTTCGCGGCCGTTAAATGCGCCCGCTCGCGGGTCGGCGGCGCATAGTTCTTTGCCGCCCTCAAAACGTCTCGGGCTTCCTCGTCTACGAAACCCTTCTCCCGCGCCTCTTGCTGGCGAGGAACGCGCGCCTTGATTCCGAGTGACACATTGGTCGGAAGCCGCTCGCTATCGACGGCCCATGAAAAGACGGTTTTGACAGATGCGAGAAAGACGCCTCGGACCGACCGGGCGGCGTGAGTGGTCAAGAGCGTTTCCCGCCACTTGACGAGATCGGAGCGTGTGACCTTTCGCGCGTCGTCATGTCCGAGAAATTTTATCAGATTGTCGAAAGCTGATTTCCAACGCTTCTCGGCCGGCGCACCTTTTCCCGACCTTCGAAGCTCGGCGAAAAAGCCGTCGAATAGGTCACGAAGCGGAACAGCGTCGGCTAGCGCTTCGTGCGGCGCTGGCGTCGTCAGGGGCGGAAAGGAAGGCTTACCCGAGTAGTCGCCTCGATCGCGCTCCAATGATCGCGCCAGCGCCTCTAATTCAACGCTGGCGAGCGTTCGCGCCAGTTCACGCCATTGCGGCGAGCCATGGGGAGCGGCGAAGCTTCCTCGGTCCTTTAACTGTTCGAGCGCCCACCCGACGACGGCGGAAACCTCGTCATTAGACGCCGCGCCACTCGCCACGCGCCTAAGCGATGCGGAACGAGCCGGCGCGGACCACTGGTTTATTTCCGGCACTGTCACGCCGGAAAGCTCTTTCGGGACGTCCCGAGCGCGGGCGTCGCGATCTAGGGCCGCGTCATAGTGGAGATGCGCAACCGCGCCGAGCGCCATGGGGCGGGCAGGGGCGCTATGCACAGCGCGGCCGTCCGACGCTGCGGCATGTCTGGCGCGCGAGAGAACGTCCTGAAGATCGGCGACGCAGCGCGGCAGCGCCCGCATGGCTTCTCTTCGATCGGCTCCGAGCGGCTTCCGAAGTTCGGTCTTACCAACGATCGCGCGAAGCTCGGCCGGCACGACCAAGCGGGCGAAATAGCGTCCCTCCCGCAGAAGCAAATGCGGAATCTTCCTCGTCATGTCTCATTCCAAGCTGCAATTTGTAACATTGGCTGTAACGAGACAGTGAGACAGAACAGCTTGAAAAGCAACAATATAATACGAATTCAAGCGGTTAGAAAAATATTAGCGCGAGCTTTCAGCTCTCCTTCGCAGCAGTGGCGGCGCTGGTCGCCGTCTATGAGGCGCGCGGCGCGCTCATCGAGCGTCGGCGCGAGCCGCCCGCCTTCGGACGAACGCCCTCCCGTTTCGCGCGCTGGCGCGAGAATCTGGGCGAATTATTGTTGCGCGGGCCGGCGGCGCCGATCTTCGCGACGCTCTGCGCCACATCGGCGACCGCCTCCTTCATGGCCGGTGATTTTCACGAATTGAGCCCCTATGTGCTGATCGGCAATCCGCTGACGCTCGCCATCATCGAATTCTTCGCCGTGCCGGGGGCGCTGCTAGGCGCCTTTCTCTATCCTTTCGGCCTCGACGGCCCGGTCTGGCGCTATGTCGGCTTTGGCATCGATCTCGTCACCGCCATAGCGCGGCTCATCGGCGCCGCGCCCGGCGCCAGCCTGCCGGTGAAGAGCTTCGCGCCTTTCGCGATTATTTTCCTGTCTCTCGCGGTTCTGTCGCTCGTGCTGTGGCGGACATGGCTGTTCCGGGCGATGGCCATTCCCTTCGCAATGCTCGGCCTGTTCGGCGCCGCCAGCGGGGAGGGCTTCGATCTCGCCGTCGCGCCCGGCGGCGACGCCGCGGCGCTGCGCCTGCCCTCCGGCGAGCTGGCGCTGCTTGGCCGCGGAAAGCTCTCGTTCGTCGGCGAGCAATGGCTGCGCGCCGACGCCGACACAAGAGCGCCGGCCGACGCCCGTGGCGGCGTCTCCTGCGACGATCTCGGCTGCGTGGCCAAGGCGATCGACGGCCGCGCCGTCGCGCTGGTGACGGATCGCAAGGCGCTGATCGAAGATTGCGCCCGCGCGGCGATCGTCATCGCGCCCTTCTACGCGCCCGAAGGCTGCGGCGCGCCTATCCTTCTCGATCGCCGCAAGCTCGCTGAGACCGGCGCGGCGACCCTGCGCTTCGTTGGCGAGCGAGTAGAATGGCGAACCGCCCGCTCCCCGGGTGAGGACCGGCCTTGGTCGCGCGCGCCGAAGCAGAGGGCGGCGAGCGCATCGCCTCCCGGCGCCGAGCCGCTCCTCGGGGAGGAGGAGCGGCTGAACTGAGTTAGACTCTCTCGAGCGTCTTGGCGCATTCGGCGATGAAGGGCACGGACTTCCAGGCGTCGTCCATTCTGCCGAGGGATTCGAAGATGATGTCGATCACGCGGGACAGAGACATTTCGCGGGGCGAGCAATTGGGGAATCTCGACCAGGTGAGGCTCCCCTCGAAGCCAAAACGCCGGGCGATCTCGGGATAAACCGGCCAAATTTCGGTTCCGGCGCTGAGCTTGTCGGGCTGCGTGCGGCGAATGGATTCGGAGCGCGCGTAGGCGTCGGCATCGAGAAAGCGCCCGGCGAGGGCGTTGCGAACGATGTCGACGAGAACGAAGCTGCGCGGATGATGGCAGACGTAGAAGAAGTCGTTCTGCGTCTCCCAAAAATCGAACGCCTCCTCCAGCCGAATGCCATATTTGCCGAAGTCCGCGACGAGGCGGCTTCTCTCGGTCTTGTACAGATCGAAATAGCCGAGCTTCTCATAGACGTCTTCGCGGAAGAGCACCTGTGTCTCCTCCGCCGTCTTGCCGATCGCCTTCGCGCCGAGCGCGATCAGAGAGGTCTGTGTGTGCGGCGCGCCCTCGCTGAAAGGACCCCAGAAGCCGTCCAGCATGGCGACGTCGGGATGCAGGCCGCGGAAATAGAGCTCCGGAATGATCACACGCTCGGCGCTGGGGTTGAGCACGTTCGCCAAGCGGAGCCCGTCGAGCGGCCAGCCGATATAGAGGTCGCACTCTTTGAGATAATTCTCGAACTCGGGCTTCTCGCCGGTCTCGATCCATCGTTCCGCTTCGTTGAATCCAGCGGCCTTGATTGTCCAATCGGGGAACAGCGTCAGAACCACCTCGTAATAGGTGGATGTCGCGCAGTTCGAAACAACGATGACCTTCATCTCAGAACCCTATGTTCGTGCCGTATTTCTCTTCGTCGCAGATGATGCGTCCCGCATAGGACTGGTTCAGCACGCTGCTTTCTGTGGCCGGCTTCGGGGGCGAGGCGACGGGCTCCGACGTCTGGCCGAAATAGGCGGTCTTGAAGACGCGCATGACGTGGGAGACGCCGATTTCGGGCACGGTGCGCTTATTGCTGTCGTAATATTTCCCATCGTTGAAATGGCTGGAAATAATCTCGTAGGACGGGAAATAATAGGCGTTTTCGACAGAGCTCTCGACGCTGCCGCAGACGGCGCGCAGCACTGACTTGCTGTAGACGGTCGCCGACAGCACATGCTCGTCGGTGTAGGTCGCCGTGAGCGGCACGGGCGAGACCGTCAGAATGACGCGCGCGCCCGGATTGATCTTGCGCAGCCCGGCCAGGAACTCTTCGAGATCGGCCTTCACCTCCTCATAGGAATAGCGATGGAAGAGGGCGGCGGCGGCCTGCGGATCATCCGTCGTGACGCCGGGGTGGATTGGCAGAACGAACTGGCTGTCCGGCGTCGTCCAGCCCTCGATGAGTCCCAGTGTGAAGACGAACACGGTGCAATCGGTGAACACACGGCGCACCGCCTCGAGATGCGCGCGCCGCGCGGCGGCGACATCCTCGGGGCTCGCAAAGCCTTCCGTATAGGTCGTCGGACGAAAAGCGTCGACCAAGCGGCCGTCGGGACGCGGCAGGACGAGCGGCGGCAGGCTCAGCTGGCCGGTGGCCTCGAGCAGCAGCTGGCGCAGCTGGGCGACCGTGTAGATATTGCCATAGCGCGCCGAGAACACCGGCTGATCGGCGGGGCTCGCCTCGGTCTGCAGGAAGCGGACGCCCGGCATCGCCTCAATGTAGCGGGACACATGCTGCGCGAAGCAGCTGCCCGCGGTCGCTATGCGGTCTTCCTCGCCGATGAGGAATTTTTTGTGCGGGATCGGGCTGACATCCTCGGGAGCGAGGTCGGCGACAGCCGTGCGCCAGAATTGGGAAGGCCCCTTCGTCGCATATGGATTGCCCATCGGATCACCTCATGAAAGTCGTGGCGACCCGGTCGTCTCTCGGCGCCGCAATGGCCGACGTTCGAAAGAGATGATAGCAAGGGCCGCCGCTGCGCATCGTCCCGACTTGTGCGGTGCGTTGGGCATATCGACACCGGAGGACGATGGCAAGCCCGCAATCGGGCTCGCCTTTTTTATCCGGATTGTCGCTGGTCGGCCGGGGGAAGGGTCAGTCGCGCGGCTCGCGCCCGCCCGACTGGCTGCGGCGCTCGCTCACCGGCCGCGCAGCGCGGCGCTCGAGGCTCGGCCGGCCTTGCTTGCTGGCGCGCTCCAACGCCGCGAGGCGGCGGCGGATCGGCTCGTCGAGATCGGGGGAGCGGGCGAGGGGGCGGAAGTCGCTCTTCGAATAAGGATAGCGGCTGGCCCCGTGGAAGATTTCGACTCCATGGGTCGTCATCACGGCGTCGCCGCGCCGCAGCGTCGGGTCGAGATAGATCGCCTCGATCGAGCTCTCATTGGTCTGGCCGGCGTGGCAGGAGCATTCCTTGTCCTTCTCGCCCTCGGCCTTGCCCTCGTTCTTGCGCTGCAGGGCGGCCATCAGCCGCGCATAGGTCGCGCCGCCGCGCGCCGCCACCGCGTCCTCCATCTTGTCGGTGCCGCCGCGCATCACATAGAGCGTCGTGCGCGCGCCGGGGCAGAGGCGCCCGCAGGCGCGCTGATGGCTCGCCGTGTCATTGGCGCTCGAATAGAGGCCGACGGGGAAGAAATAGCCGTCGCATTCGCGCACGCAGTAGGAGCGTCCGCCGGCCGCGGTCTCCGTATAGACGGAGCGCTCCGGCTCGCCGCCGCGGGAGGCTCTGGGCTGCTCGCCCCGGCGGTCTCGCGGGACATAGGCGCGGCGCTCCTGCTGGGCGACGCCATGGCGCCGGGCGTGGCCGTGGCGGCGATAGCTCGGATAGCCGCCCGCGCCGCCATAATCCGAATAGCCGCCGCCTCCGCCGCCGAACAATTGCTGGAAGAAATCCTGGGCCAATGCGGAAGAAGGCTCGAGCGTCGCGATCACCAGGCCCAAGACCAAGCCGCCGAGAGCGGCGAGGCGACGTCGGGAGCATCCCCGATCGCCGCTTTTACGCGAAGACATGACGCGGCACCCGTTTTGAGGCAACTCCCCCTTACATGGAGCGTGATCGCAAGAGACAAGCCGTCCGGTCCTCGGTATCTCGCCGTCTCTGCCTCAGGCGTCTTGCGCGGCGCGTCGCAACGCCGCGACCAGGGCCGCGATCAGCGCCTCGGTGCGGAAGGGTTTTTCGACGATCGGGCGCGTGGCGTGGGCCGAGGGCAGAGCCGAGCGGCCATAGCCGGTCGTGAAGACGAAAGGAACGCCCATTGCGGCGAGGCGGTCGGCGACCGGCTCGACGCTCTCGGCGCCGATGCACAGGTCCAGCAGAGCGACGTCGAATTGCGCGCTGGCGATGTTCCGCAATGCGACGGCGACGGTCTGGGCCGAGGCCACGACGCGGAAGCCATGCTCGGCGAGCGTCTCCTCGAGCGCGAGCGCGATCAGCGGCTCATCCTCGACGACGAGCACGCGTCGACCGAGCGCCGCCTCCGCGCTCCATTGTTCCATCTTCGCCATCTCGCCCCCACGCTCGCGAGGGTGAGGTCGATTCCGGCCTCCTGTCCAGAGCGGGAAAGCGCGGGCTGCTACCTCGCCCGCAGCGCGGCGAGCGCCCAGACCGCCAGCGCCAGCCAGCTTCCGATCGTCAGCGAGCCGCCGATGGGCGCCGCATAAGGAAACAGCCGATCGCCGGTGAAGCTGCGGGCGGCGAGGTCGCCGGAAAACAGCGCGACGCCCGCGATGAGGGCGAAGCTCGCGCCGCCGAGCCAGCGCGCGAGCGGCAGCTTTGCCGCCAGCAGCGCGCCGAGGCCGAGCGCAGCCGCCGCGTGGATCATCAGGAAACGGCTCGCCGTCTCGAGATTGGCGGCGTTGGAAATATGCGCGCTCGCGGCCGCGAGCGCGACGCCCGCCGCGCCCGAGAGCGCAGCGAGAAAGACGATGAGAAGGCTCGGGCGCTGCATAAACTTCTCGATATAAATGCAAGCAGAATAACGATAATTCTGCTCATGTTGATGTGATGGATGAGGTGGCTGCGTTGGTCCTCGCGACCAAATGCGAAGGTCAGGATAGGCCTTTGCGCGGGACGGATCAACGCGCCGGCTCATGGATGAGGGCGAGCCTTCAGGCTCGGATTTCGGGGCGGGGAGATGAGCGACAGCCTCGCGCGGCGAGGCTCGCCGTCAATAAGCGTTCTCGGTCTTCAGCAGCGCGATCGGCGTGAGCGCGAGAATGTACATATCCAGCAGGATCGACCAGTTCTCTATGTAATAGAGATCGCATTCGACGCGCTTCTGGATCTTTTCCGGCGTGTCGGTCTCGCCGCGCCAGCCATTGATCTGCGCCCAGCCGGTGAGGCCGGGCTTGACGCGATGGCGGGCGAAATAGCCATCGACCACCTCGTCATAGAGATGCTCGGCGGCGCGCGCATGCATGGCGTGGGGGCGGGGGCCGACCAGAGACAGACTGCCCTGGAACACGACATTGAAGAGCTGCGGCAGCTCGTCCAGCGAGGTTTTGCGGATGAAGCGGCCGACGCGGGTCACGCGCGGATCGCCCTTGGTGACGAGCTTGGCCGCGGCGGGATCGAGCTTGTCCGCATACATGGAGCGGAATTTATAGACCTCGATCTTCTCATTGTTGAAGCCGTAGCGGGTCTGGCGGAACAGCACCGGGCCGCGCGAGTCGAGCTTGATCGCCAGCGCCACCGCCGCCATCACGGGCGCGAAGAGAAGGAGGCACAGCGCGCCGACGATCTTGTCGAAGGCGGATTTGATCAGCACGTCCCAATCGGCGATCGGCTTGTCGAAGACGTCGAGAACCGGAACATTGCCGATGTAGGAATAGGAGCGCGGGCGAAAGCGCAGCTTATTGGTGTGCGCGGCGAGCCGAATGTCGATCGGCAGCACCCAGAGCTTGCGCAGCATTTGCAGAAGGCGCGTCTCGGCCGAGATCGGCAGGGTGAAGATCGCCAGATCGAGCCGCGTGTGGCGCGCGAATTCGACGAGATCGTCGATCGTGCCGAGCTTGGGATAGCCGGCGACGACATCCGGCGAGCGGTCGTCGCGGCGATCGTCGAACACCCCCAATATGCGCAGATCGCTGTCCTGCTGCGAGGCGGCGAGCGCGCGCAGCACGGGCTCGGCCGCCGGGCCGCCGCCCACGACGACAGTGCGACGGTCGAGCTTGCCCTGCTGCGTCAGCGAGCGCACCACCGCGGCGACGGCGAAGCGCTCCGCCGCCAGCACGCCGAGCCCGCCGGCGTACCAGCCGAGCAGCCAGACGCGCGACAGGGCGTTGTCCAGCTTCAGGAAGAAGATCGCCGCGAGCGCCGCGAGAAAGACCAAAGTCCAGCCGCCGGCCAGCTTGAGCCCATGGCCGATGGGCGTGCGAAAGGCGGCGGGCGTGTAGAGATCGAGAGCCTGCCAGGCGACGACCGCGAGCAGCGCCATTCCTGGTATGACGATGAAATATTCGACGCCATAGCCATAGCCGGGCGCGACATGCAGCCGATGCACAGCGAAGCCGGCCGCCGTTATCAGCGCGAATTCGAGGATACGGACGAGGCCCGCCAGCACGACCGGCGAATAGGCGGGAATCGGCCGCGCATCGGCGGAGATTTCCGCCAGCCGCGAGGCGACGCGACTATCGTCATTGGCCGGCGCGGCCGCTTTGATGTCGCGTAGGGCGAAAGCACACATGACGTTACTCCACTCATCAGGCTCGCTGCGGCAGAACGGCCTCCGCGGCGCGGCGATGTCCGGCGGCCTCCAGCGCATCGCGATATCCACGCAGCACGGCCTCGACCATTGCAGTCAAAGAGAAATTTTCTGCTACTCGTTCAGCGAGCTGGCCGGCGGCGCGGCGCCGCGCCTCCTCATCCATGCCGCTGGCGGCGATCATCGCGCGCGCGAGCGCCGCCGGATCGTCGCTTTCGACGAGACGATTCGCGTGCTCGCCGAAAATCTCTGGAATGCCGCCGACATTGGTGGCGATGAGCGGCATGCGCGCGGCGATGGCCTCGAGCACGATATACGGAAGTGACTCGGCCCGGCTCGGCACCACCAATATGCGCCCCAGTCGCAGCGCCTCGCGCGCCGGCATGGGCGGCGCGAAAGAGAGACGCTCGCTCATCCCGAGCCTTTCGGCGCAAGCGCGCAACGCCGCCTCGTCCGGCCCGGAGCCGACGAGGGCGAGCCGCGGCGCTTCGCCGGTCGCGTCGCGAATGAGCGACAGCGCTTCGATCAGCGTGTCCACGCCTTTGAAGCGGCGCCATTCGCCGACATAGAGAAAATCGGCGGCGTCGGGGATCGGCGTGAGCGGCTCGAACTCCTCTGGCCGCAGCCCATTGGGCACGACGCGCGTCACAGAGCCGGAGAAGCCGATCGCTCTGGCGAAGCGCTCTTGCGCATAGGCGCTCTCGAAGGGGATGAAATCGGTCACGCGCTCCAGCGCTTTCTCCACCGAGAGATAGAGACGATTGACGAGCGCGTCCGGATCGTAATGGAGGCTGCCGCCATGCGGCGTGTAGACGCGAACATGCGGATGCGACAGCGTCGGAAACATCGGCAGCAGCGCCGGCAGGCGCGCATAGAGCCCGCCCTTGGCGCCATGGCCGTGCACGACATCGGGCGAGAGCCGCTTCAGCGCCGTGGCGATGCGAAAGGCGACGATCGGATCGCTCCAGCTCGGCAGCCGGCGCATGCACAAGCGCGTGACGCCGAGCTCCAGCGAAGGCTCCAGCATTCGCAGCGTCGCCTCCGCGCGCTCGCCGCCGGTGGAGGAATCGGCGATGAGGCCGACAGCATGTCCGCGCGCCGCCTGGGCGCAGGCGAGATCGACGACATGACGAAAGAGTCCGCCGATCGGCGCGCGCATCACATGCACGATGCGCAGCCGTCCGGGGCTCTCGTCGTCGCTCGTCTGGCTCTGCCGATTCTCGCGCATCTTTCTTCTTAGAAAATCCGTTCGCGAACGGTGATCGTGTCTCCCGGCCGGACCGCCTGCAGCAAAGGCACGCGGCCGGTGACCGGAACGCCGCCGCCGTAGTCGCGCGTCAGATCGACCTCGCCTTGATAGCCGCGCGGGCTGAAGCCGCCGGCTATGGCGATCGCCTTCTGCACGGTGAGACCCTCGACGAACGGATATTGTCCGGCGCTCATCACTTCTCCGAGCACGAAGAAGGGACGATACGCCTCGACTTCCACCGAGACGCGAGGATCGCGGACGAATCCGTTGCGCAAACGTGCGGCGATTTCATGTTGCAGCGCCTGGGTCGTGAGGCCGGCCGCCGGAACGATGCCGATGAGCGGCATCGAAATATGGCCGGAGCCGTCGACCGTGTAGCTGTTGGAGATCGCGTCCTGGCCGAAGACGATCACGCGCAGCCGATCGCCGGCCGCGAGCGTGTAGGGCTCCTCGGTCGAGGAGGTCAAAAGCTCTGGAATATAGGCGCCCGGCAGGGCGCATCCCGACAATGTCGCGCACATCATCAGCCAGAACAGGAGAAAGCCATATCTCGGCATTTAGAATCTCGGGCTCGAGGAACAGCTTAAGAACGTGTCCCGGCGGAAATTTTTAACGGCTCATGGTTAACAAAGCCTGATCGTCGCGGGTCGCGGCGTCGCCTCTTCAACGGCGCCGTCTCGCCGCGGTTAACCCCGCGGAAACCATAATCTCGGTACAAGGTCCATGCGCCAAATGGAGTTCGCGAGATGAGTTTCGGCCACCCTCACGATGACGCGGGGAGCCCACGGGGCGAGATGGGACGTGAGATGTCGCGCGAGATTTCGCATGGGGATGTCTCGACCGGCGAGATCGATCTCGGGCAGATCGCCGGCGCCTTGTCGCGGCGTCGACGCATCGTCATTGGCGTGACGCTCGCCGCTTTTCTCGGCGCTCTGGCTTTCGTCAATATCGTCAAGCCGCGCTACACGGCCGAGGCGCGCGTGCTGCTCGAGAATCAAGAGAGCTATCTGACGCGCGCCGATAAGGAGCGCGCCGACCCCGCCGCAGCGCCCGACGCCGAGGCCGTGCAGAGCCAGATTCAAATGCTCACCTCGCGCGATCTCGCGCGGCGCGTGCTGAAATCGCTCGATCTGCAGGGCAATTCCGAATTCGATCCGATCGCCAATGGCCTCGGGCTCGGCACGAAGATCGGCGTGATGCTGGGGCTGACGCGCGATCCCTCCAAGCTCGCGCCGGAAGAGCGCATGCTGGACGCCTATTTCGACAAGCTGCTCGTGCTCTCGCCGACGAAAACGCGCGTGCTGCAGATCGAATTCTCCGCGCGCGATCCCGATCTCGCGGCGCGCGCCGCCAACGCCATCGCCTCCTTCTATATCGACATTCAGCGTGAGGCGAAGCGCGAGAACGCCCGCGACGCCGCGCAATCGCTGAGCCCGTTGGTCGCCGATCTGCGCGAGCGGCTCGCGAGGGCGGAGGCCAAGGTGGAGGCGTTCCGCTCGCGCTCCGGCCTCTTCGCCGGCACGAATAATATGACGATCGCCACGCAGCAGCTCGGCGATCTCGCCAATCAGCTCTCCATCTCGCGCACCGCGCAGGCCGATGCCGAGGCCAAGGCCAGGCTGGTGCGCGACATGCTGCGGCAAAATCGCGTCGGCGAGATTCCCGACGTCGCCAATAATGAGATGATCCGCCGAATCGGCGAGCAGCGCGTGTCGCTGCGCGCCCAGCTCGCGCTCGAATCGCGCACGCTGCTGCCCGGCCATCCGCGCATAAAGGAGCTGCAGGCGCAGCTCGCCGATCTCGAAGCCGATTGGCGCCGCGCCGCCGAGCGCACGGCGCGCACATTGGAGAATGAGGCGCATATCGCCTCCGCCCGCGTCGAAAATCTCGCGCGTGCGATGGATGAGCAGAAGCGCGTCGCCGGCGCCGCGGGCGCGGATGAGGTGCAGCTGCGCGAGCTCGAGCGCGCCGCGCGCGTGCTCAAGGATCAGCTCGAGGCGGATTCGGCCAAATATCAGGAGGCGCTGGCGCGCGACGGGCCGAAGGCCTCGCCAGCCGACGCCCGCGTCATTCAGCGCGCCGTCGCGCCGCCGATTCCTTCCTTCCCGAAAAAGGTTCCGATTACCGCCTTTGCGACGATCGCCGCTTTCGTTCTTTCCGCTGGATCGATCATCGCGATCGAGCTGCTGAGCGGCCGCGCGCGCGTGCGCGGCACGGCGCCGCTTCCGGCTCCGCGCCTCGAGGAACGCGAGGAAGAGGAGCTGGAGACGCCGCCGAAGGCTCGCATCGCCGCCGCCAATCGGCGCGAGCCGATCTTCGTGGAGCCTGAAGACGAAGAGGAGGAGGCGCCGCCTCCGCCGATGGCGAGCCTCGCCGCCGAGTCGCGGACGCGTCTGTCGCCGGCGCGCACGCCCAAGCTCGAGAGCAGATCGACGACGCGCGCCTATCGATCCAGCGTTGTCGGAAAGATCGATGCAGCGCGCATGGCGACGCTCTCGGTAAAGGTTCTGATGGTCGGCTGCGCCGACGCCGAGCATAGTTTCGACAGCGCGGTGACATTGTCGCGCGCGCTCGCGCGGCGTGGTCTCGCCATCATTGTCGCTGCCGATGCGCAGGAGCGCGGCGAGCTCTATGATCGCCTGATCCCCGATGTGGATCGCGCCCGGCCGCTCGGCCTCGCGGATCTCTCGAGCGGCGCCGCGACCTTCGCCGAGGCCATTCATCGCGACGCGGATTCGCGTCTGCATGTGATGCCGGGCGGCCGCGCCGCGGCGGAATATGATCAGGACGCCGAGCCTGTGTTGGAAGCGTTGGCGCAGACCTATGATTTCATCGTCTTCGCCACGCGCGATTATGATCGCGCCATGTTCCTCGCGCCATCCTTCGATATCGTTCTGGTGAGCGGCTCCGAGCGCGCGGCCGAGGCGGTCATAGACGAGCTGGCGCAGGCCGGCGTGCGTGACGCCTTCCTGCTCGAGGATGAGACGGCTCCCGCCGACGCTTCCGCCGCGTAAAATCAGCGCGCGAGGCGGCGCAGCTCGGTGAGCGTGGCGAGGAGACGCGGGTTCTGCTTCACCGCGCGCTTGGCGCGCGTGAGCGCGGAAAGCACGGGCGCCGCGAGCGCGCCGAGCGGCGTCGCCGGAACGAGCGTGTCGACGAGCGCGATCGTCTCGTCACAGACAGCGTTCTTATAGCGCGCCTCGCCGACGCCGAGATCGAAGCGCGCGACGCCGCGCGTGAGCAGATCGCGCAGAAGAGAATGCAGCAGCAGATCGCCGGGCGAGGAGCGCGCGATCTCTTCCTCCGCCACAAAGGAGTTGAGCATCGCCGAAAAGCGTCCACGATGGGTGAAGCCCGCATAGGTCGCGATGATGCGTCCATCCAGCGTCAGCGCATGGACCTCGAGCGCGCCGCCACACAGGCCGAGCACGAAATCGCGCATGGCGCCGCTCGCAAAGGAGGGATCTTGCAAGCGTTCGGCCTTTTGCGCGAGCAGCGCCTCGAGAATTTCTCTCGCCCGCGCGCCCGTCGCGCAATGCTCGAAGACGAGCGCGCCCATCTTCTCGAGCCGCGCCTGCTTCTTGCGCAGCTTCTTGCGCGCGTCGGCGGAGAAGCGCGCATCGAGCTCGCTCGCCGTCGCGGGAAGGCTCGTTCCATAGGCGAAGCTCGGGCTCGCGCTCGAGCCGGGCAGGGCGAGCGGATTGGCGACGCCTTCGAAAGCCTGCGGCTGATTGGCGAGACGATAGAGATCGACGCCGCCGGCGCGCGCGGCGCGGCGCAGCAGCGTGCGAAGCGCGGCGGCGTCGAGACGCGCATCCGCGGCGAAGAGGCCGAGATTGAAATTGCTCTCCTTGCCACCGAGAAATTGCGCGATCCGCAAAGGGCCGAGACGCGACGTCGCCAGCGCGAGCAGCGCGAGAGGGCGTGCGCCCTCGCCATGACGCGCGACAATGATCATCGGCGTGAGGCCGCGCGCGCGTCCGAATGTCGCGTACCAATCGCGCGCGAAGCCGAAAGATTGATAGGCGCTCGCCGGCGCATTGGCGAACAGAACCTCCCAATCCGCGCGCGCCGCCTCGAAGGAGGAGAAGACGTCGAGCGAGATTTCATCCACGGAGGTCTCCGGTCGCGACAGCTCCATGAGGCTTTCTTCTCTGAAATTCTCTGTTCTTGCGTTAACCATATCGTCGCCGCATTGCTGATGTTTTCGCTTCTTCGCGACACTAGCAAGGAAAGGTCAACGAGACCTCGAGATGGTGCGGCAGAAAAAGAAATGCGCGGGGAGGCGCGGCGGCTGTGACGAAATGGCGTCGAATGGCCATAGAGGCGGGCATGGAGTTCTTCCGCGCGAGCGGCGCGCACCGCCTCGCCGAGCCCTACACGCGCGGGCTGGGCGCGATATTGATGTTCCATCGCGTGCGGCCACGGCTCGAGCAGGCTTTCGAGCCCAATCAGCCGCTGGAGATCACGCCGGAATTTTTGAACGCGCTGATCGCGCGGCTGCGTCAGCGCGGCGTCGAGATCGTCTCGCTGGAGACGGCGCTCGCGCGGCTGCGCGCCGGCGAGGCGGGAGCGCCCTTCGCCGTTCTCACCTTCGACGACGGCTATCGCGATTTTGTCGAGCATGCGCTGCCGGTGCTGGAGCGCCATAATGCGCCATTCACGCTCTATCTCACCGCGGGCTATGCCGACGCTTCCGCGCGGCTGTGGTGGGTTGAGCTGGAGGAGGCGATCCGACGCCTCGATCGTCTCGACGTCATCGCCGGCGGCAAGCGTATCTGTTGCGCGGCGGCGACGGCGGCGCAGAAGCGCCTCGCCTTCGCCGAGGTCTATGCGCAGCTGCGCGCCGGCGACGAGGCGGAGCTGCTGCGCGTCGTCACCGCTCTCTCCGCCGAGGCGCGGATCGAGCCTCACGCGCTCACGCGGCGTCTGTGCCTCGGATGGAACGAGCTGCGCGCGCTGTCCGCTCATGCGCTGGCGACGATCGGCGCGCATTCGGTGACGCATGCGCGATTGGCCAAGGTGGATTGCGCGGCCGCGATCTATGAGATGGCGGAGAGCCGGCTGCGGATAGAGTCCGAGCTGCAACGGCCGGTCCCGCATTTCTGCTATCCGGTCGGCGATCCGACCTCGGCGGCGCGACGAGAATTCGAGCTGGCGGCGCGGCTCGGCTTCGCCAGCGCTGTGACGACGCGTCCGGGCATGATTTTTCCGGAGCATCGCGAGCATCTCATGGCGTTGCCGCGGCTCTCGGTGAATGGACGGCATCAGTCGCTCGCCGCGCTGGACATTCTCCTGTCCGGCGCGCCATTCGTTTTGATGAACGCAGGCCGCCGCGTGACGGCGGCCTGATTTGCGCTTACCTCACGCTGTCCCTCGTCAGGCCAGGCCGAGACGCTGCGTGAAGCTGCGCCATAACTCGCCCAGCGACTTCTTCTCCGCGACGGAACGTGCGCGAGCGGCGACGGCGCCGGGCGTGATCGCGCCGGAATAATTGCAATCGCAGAAAATGTGATGCGCCTCGCGCATGGAGAGCTGGAAAAAGTCGATCGCATCGCCGAGCTTGTCGCCTTTCAAGCCGTCCTCGCGAAAGGCGGCGTCGCGAAAGGCGATCGACAAGGGCGACTCGTCCTGGCGAAGCTTCACGCGCTCCTTCACGGGCACATATTCCATCATCGAGAAGAGGCGGATGCGTCCGACATGCGCTTCGATGAGAGTGGCGAGCCGCTCCAAGCGCGCGCGACGCAGCGACGCCTGCTCACGCTTCGCCTCGACAGGCTCGACGCCCGCAAGTTTCGTTATTTCTTCGAGAGTCCTGTATTTCATCACGCCCTCCGTCGCCAATGGGGCCTTTCGCCCGACAAAACAAATCCCCGACTCGACTGAACACGTTCGACGAAGATTGGTTCCTGCGGCTTTCCGCTGTCGGCGTCGATATGGCGACGCTCGCGTCGACGGGCGCGATCGTCGCTCTTGCCGGCTCGGACCGCGCGACTAGATGCTTCGCGGGGTTGCAGGACGGGCTGCAGGAACGGAGATCCTCATGTCCATGACCTTCCGAGAGGCGACAGTGCAAGAAAACGCCGCAGTCTATGGCGGTCTCGTCGATGCGGTGGGAGGCATCGCAACGATAGTTCTCGCCGTGTGTGGGCTCGCCGGAGTCAATCCGCCGCTCATGGCCGGCATAGCGACGATCGTGTTCGGCGTCGCTCTGCTCATTCAAGGCGGCGCTATGCTGTCGGAATATGCGCAGATCATTTTCCCCGCGGGCGCGAAGACTGCGAATTTCGAGCATTTCGGAGGCGGCAGCCTCTCGGCCGTCTTCCTCGTGGGAGCGGCGGGAATTGTGCTCGGCGTTCTCTCATTGCTCGGCATCAATTCCGGCGTGCTGACTCCTGTCGCGACGATCGCTTTCGGCACGGCGCTCGTGCTCAGCAGCAACGCCGTGTGGCATCTCTACACGCTGCGCCATGCGCAGGCCAAGAGCGAAGCCGTGCAGTCGCAGAATGTCGGCGGCGAGTTTCTGGCGAGCGAGATGGCCTCTGGCTCGGCGGGCATTCAGGCGCTGGCCGGATTGGCCGCGATCGTGCTGGGCGTTCTCGCCGTCGCGGGAAACACCAATGATCTCGTGCTCAATCTCGTGGCTCTGCTGGCGCTCGGCGCGACGGTCGTGCTCACCGGCAGCACGCTGAGCGCGACGGTGCTGAGCTTCATGCGTCCGTGGTCGTCGTCGCAGTCCTGATCTGGCCGCTCGTCTCTCGGAGCCGTGACGAAGACGGCTCCGGGGGTCGTCGAGCGCGTGACGAAGCGCGCCGCGTCAGCGCGTCGGTGGATCCTGCGACAGGCTGTCCGCCTGCGTGTCGAAGAGATGCAGAAAGGCGTTCTTGTCGGCGCGCAGCTTGCGCAAATGCACGAAAGCGAGCTGCGCCAGCCGGCGGTCGCCGAGCGTCGTCAGCACGATGAGCGAGCGGCGTCGATCGAGAGGATCGCTCTTACGCTTGACGAGCTTGGCTTGCTCGAGACGCGAGACCAGCTCCGCGGCGCTGTGATCGCGGATCAGCAATTGCTCGGCGAGCTCGCCGACGCTGATATGCGCCCCCTCGCGAAACGTCTTGATGGCGAGCAGCGCTTGGTAGCGCTGCATGGTGAGGCCGACATCCGCGGCCGCCTGCTCGCTGAAGGCGAGAAATTGCCGCAGCGCATAGCGGAAATCGGCGAGCGCGCGAAGCTCCTCCTCGGAGGGGCGGCCGTCGTCATCGGCTTCCTGAGGGCGGCTCTCGAGCGCCGTCGACATTTTTCTCATTCTCCTCGGATTCGCTGCCCGCGATCGTCGGCCAAGCGCCCATGATGGCCTTCGCCCCGCGCGGGGTCAAGGCGTTCCGCCCGGGACCGTCGCGGCCAGGCGGCGCAGCGGGCGCGCGCGCTTGCATTTATATCGCTATACGATCTATATTCATCGTGTCACGATGAGCAGCCGATGCGGCGGCGGCGCTCGGGGAAAAGCGCGCCCCTTTAAAGACGCGCGATCGGGAGAGAGACATGATCGTTCGATTTTTTGCCGCCGCGATTTTCGTCGGCATGGCGACGCAGGCGCAGGCGCATGGCGGCGTCAGCATCGACGAAGGCCAATGCAAGATGAAGATCGGACCCGATCAGATGAATTTCACTGGCTATCAGCCGCTGAAATCGCGCGAGCAATTCTGCGACGACATTCCCGATGTCGGCCCGACCATCATCGTGCTCGACGCTGTGCAGGATGAGCTGCGCGACATGAATTTGGAGATCCGCATTCTGCGCGACGTCGGTCAGGCGAGCGACGACGAGAACCTCGAGAAGAACACAGAGACCTATGTGCCGGCGAAGAAATATCGCACCGGCACGCTCAACTTCGAATACGACTTCAAGAACAAGGGAAAGTTCATCGGCCTGGTGAAGGCGAAGACCGACGACGGGACGAAAGAATATGTCTCGCGCTTTCCCTTCTCCGTCGGCGAGACCGAGAGCCGCAACATCACCATCGCGACATTTTTTGCGGCGCTGGGACTGGTCGGATTCGGACTCTGGTACAAAAACTCTTTCAAGGCGAAGCCGCCGCGAGCGTGATCGCGGCGGCTTCTTTCGTCATTGTGCGCGACGCCGCGATCCTGCGGCGCGCCGAAAGGGAGGCGGGCATGTCTATCGATCGACGGCGCGTTCTGTTTTTGACCGGAGGCGCTGCGCTGGCTGCGAGCGGCCTCTCTCGCGCGAGCGCGCATGAATATGAAAAAGGCGGCATCAAGGTCGAGCATCCTTGGCTGCGCGCGCCACGCGACGGCGAGAGCGACGCCAATCTGTTCATGGTCGTCTATAATCGCGGCGACGCCGCCGATCGTCTCATCGGGGTGAAATCTTCCGAGATCGGCGGCTTCGATCTGCATGTCGCTCCGCAATTCGCGGTCGCGGCAGATGCGATCTTCTTTCCCAATGGTTCGAAGGTGACGCTCGCACCCGGCGGCTCCTTCGTCCATCTCTCGGGCATAAAGAAAATCAACCCCGTCGGCTGGGGCTTCGAGCTCACTCTGGTGTTCGAGAAGGCCGGTGATTTGCTCATCGACGCGGCGATCGACGCGCCGGACGCCGCGCATGCGCATGATGCGGAAGCAATGGAGAGATGGGAGAAGGCGCATGAGACGCCACAGGCCGGCGAAGCGCCGGCCGAGGACCATCGTTCGGGCCATGAGGAGCCCAAGGGCCAGGGTGAGGCGCAGCCGGGCGTCGGCGAGCCGCAGCCGGCGCAGCAGTGAGCCCTTTTCCCGACGCTGCTCGAAAAATTAACTTGCGCGCGACGCAATATGTCGCCATTCGATAGGTCAAGCTGCGACCCCTGACGCCTCTGCACGCAGCCAATTCGAAACAACGAGCGGCGGCGTACCAATGGAGAAGAAAATGGCTCTGCAGACCTCTGGGAAGGACATCGTCAAGTCTCTGGCGTGGTTCATCGGCGCGATCGCGCTGATCATCACCTTGGTTCATTTCGCCCCCATCATTTCCCACGGGGGCTGAGCGGGACACTCTCGCTGGCGCTACGCCGGTCGCGATCCGTCAGCGATCACGGCCGGCGTCCTCGCATTCGGCGGCCCACGCGCGCCGAATGCGCATTTGGATTAGCTCGATCGTGCCGCTATTGTCCGCGACCATCACAGGCGAGGTCGCGAGCATATGGTCGAAAGAACGTCGGGCGATGGCCGTATAGAGGCCTTTCTTCTGCATGAGATGAAGGCGGAGATCGACGAGCTCGCGCGCAGCGAGGTCGACGACGTCACCAAGTTCGTCTATGCACGCGCCCGCGAGCTTTATTGGACGGTGACGCGCCTGCTCGGCCTCGGCCGCCTGCATGACGGCGTATGGCGAAAGCCGAGCGACGATAAGGCGAGCGCGTGGCGCACAGCGCTCGTCGGTGATATTCCGCCGCCTGCGATGCAGGCGCGGCTGCTCGTCGATATGACGGCGACACATCGCACCATAGGCCGCACCGGCATTCAGCGTGTCGTTCGCGAGATCGCGCGCGCGATGGTCGAGAGCGGCGCCGGAATTCCCGTCTTCATGGAGGATGGGCGGCTCTTTTCCCATTTCACACATGACAATCTTCCAGACGAGGTGACGCCGGCCGCCGGCGATAAATTTCTGCTGCTCGACGCCGGCTGGCATCTCACGGCGGAATATTCGCGAATGATCGAAATTGTCGCGCAGGCCGGCGGCGAGACGATCGGCTGCCTCTACGATCTCATTCCGATCCTCTATCCCTCCGTGGTGACGAATTCCGCGCATCGGGCCTTTGTGGAATGGTTCGATCTCCTCATTCGCGAGAGTGACGCGATCGTCGGCATCTCCAAGGCGGTCATCGATGATTTCCAGGCCTATGCGCGGGAGCGTGGGCTGCCATGCAAGCGCGGCTTGCGGCTCGGCTGGTGGCCGCTCGGCGCGGATTTTCGCGCGCCCGGCGACGAGACGCCGTCACCGCACGCCGTCGAGGCGGCGGCGGGAGGACAGCCGCTTTTTCTCAGCGTCGGCACGCTGGAGCCGCGTAAAGGCCATGCGGTCGCGCTCGGCGCCTTCGATCGCTGGTGGGAGCAGGGCGCCGATGTCCGCTATGTCATCGTCGGCTCGAAAGGCTGGAATGTGCGCGCGCTCGAGCGGCGTATTCTGGAGCATCCTGAATTCGGCCGTCGCCTGTTCTGGCTGCGCGGCGCGAGCGACTCCGATCTGCGCTATCTCTACGAGCGCACGCATGCGCTCGTGTTTCCCTCCATCGCCGAAGGCTTCGGCCTGCCGCTCGTCGAG
This sequence comes from Methylosinus sp. R-45379, assembly GCF_001644125.1. NCBI lineage: Bacteria > Pseudomonadati > Pseudomonadota > Alphaproteobacteria > Hyphomicrobiales > Methylocystaceae > Methylosinus > Methylosinus sp. R-45379. Next base: position 18,960 of record NZ_LUUM01000266.1, on the reverse strand, counting down.
GCGGCGCATTTCGGCGCGCGCGCCATAGCGAGCGATATTCCCGTGTTTCGCGAGGTCGGCGGCGACTGGGCGTCCTATTTCGATCCGGGCGACAGCGACGCTCTGCTCGCCCGGTTGAAGGAGGCGCTCACCTCTCCGCCCGCTGCGCCTGCCTGCGACATATTGTCCTGGCGCCGCTCCGCGGAGGCGCTGGCGCGCATTCTGCGCGAGGGGGACTATCCCGCGCGGTTCGCGGAAAACGTCGCCGTGGAGGCGCGCTGAGGCCCTCAGAACGGGTGATATTGGAAGAGCCAGTTCTCCGATAGCACTTCGTTCTTATGCGTGAGGAAGAGCCGCATCTCGACGGGATCATGTCCATCGACGGTGAGATCGAATTGCGCGCGCCAATGTCCCGGCACGCCGTCGAACACAGCTTCCGTGTAGATGTAGGAGAAGCTTCCGCGCGAGGACCAGAGCACCGGCTCCGGCTTCACGCCGAAGGGTAGGCGCGCGAGCGGTCCGCCGAGAAACTCCACCATGAATTTGCGCACGCCTTTGGGGCGCGGCTTGCCGGGCTGGCCGCCATTGCCGAGCCGCGTCGCCACGCAGCGCGCGAGCGGCGTCGGATCGGGCTCGTCGGCGAGCCAATGCAGGCGATATGAGAAGTCGAAAGACGAGCCGGGAACGGCGGGCTTCGCAGGAACCCACATGGCGACGATATTGTCGTGGATCTCGTCGTCGGTCGGAATCTCGACGAGCTGAATCGTTCCCTTGCCCCAATCGCCTTTGGGCTCGATCCACACGCTCGGGCGGCGGTCATAGAAAACGCCGTCGAGATAATGATCGAAATTGCGGTCGCGCTGCAGCAGGCCGAAGCCTTTCGGATTTTCGTCGCCGAAGGCCGAAGCCATCACGCGATCGGGATTGTTGAGCGGGCGCCACAGACGCTCGCCGCGGCCGGTCCACATTGCGAGGCCGTCGGAATCATGCACCTCCGGCCGCCAGTCGACGGCGGTGGGCTTTTTGGTCTCGGAGAACCAATACATGGAGGTGAGCGGCGCTATGCCGAAACGCTCGAAGGAGCCGCGCAAATGCAGCGAGCAATCGACGTCCATCGTAACGCCCTTGCCGCGCTTCGCCAGGATGCGAAACGCGCCGACGATGGAGGGGCCTTCGAGCAGGAGATGCAGCGGCAGCCCGTCTTCTGTCTCCGTGCCGATATAGACATTGGTGAAATCGGGAAACTCCTCCGGCCGGCCGGAGACCCAAGTGTCGAGCGCGACGCCGCGCGCCGACAACCCGTATTGGCGCAATTCGCCGATGGCGCGGAAATAGGACGCGCCGAGAAAAGCGACCCAATCATTCTTGCGCCAGTCGAGCGGGCCGTCCTTGGGCTCTTGAATGCGAAAGCCCGCAAAGCCCGCGCCCGGCGGCAGACGACGGGCGATCGAATCCTCCGGCATGTCGAAATATTTGGGGTTGTAGAGCACCTCGCGCGCTTCGCCGCCTTCCACCGCATAGAAGCGCACGGCCTTTTTGAAGAACATGCCGAGGTGGAAGAATTCGACCGGGAAGCGGCCGGCGCCCGTGGTGAGCGCGTAATTCGTGTCGTAGCTGATCTTGCCCCAGGCCTCGTAGTCGATCTTGGAGGTGATCTCCGGATCGGGCTGGCTCGGCGGCCGGAAGGGCTCCGCTACGCGGCGGCGCGCGGTCTCCTTCAGACGCTCGAAGGAGAAGGGTTCCGCCGGCCCGAGATCGAGACGGCCGGGAATGGGCTGGGCTTCGGCCTCGTCGGCGCCCAATGCGCCGAGCGCGCCTGTAGCCGCCGCAGCCTTGAGAAAGGAGCGGCGATCGGTGTCGTCGATCATGCGGGGAACCTCGCTGGGCGGGGAAGCGCTTGTCGTCGGCCTAGGGTCGAAAAATCAGCGGATAGGCTCGTGGCGGACGGCGGTGCGCATGAAGAAATACAGGCCGACCAAGCCGGCCAGCGCGAAGACGATCTCGAAAATGCGGCTGACGGCCGGATCGAGCTGAAACAGGCCGCCGAGCGCCCAGCCGGCCGCCCAGGAGGTCGCGACCAGCTCCGTGCCGACCAGGATCGCGACTGCGACCAGCGTCGACAAATGCACCAGGTTCAACGGTTTCTTGCTCATCGGGCGAGGGACTCCGGGCTCATCGTCCAGCGGAACCTGCTATACGATCGGCCCGCCCGGCGCAAGTCGGCGCTCGAGCGGCGGCCGAACGCCCCTTGCGATGCGCCGTGCGCCGCTGGTATCCTGTAAATGGGGGCGACGCAGGCGCTTTTTTTGTTTTTTTCGCGCGCTGAAGCAAAGTCGCTGTTATTTCAGGGGCGGTACTATGGGCGGAGTCGTCGAGCGCGTCGTCATTCGACATTTGTCGGGGTCGAAGGCCAATCAGATCGAGCAGCTTCCGATCGGCGATCTGAAAGAGATCACCATCGGCCGCGATCCGACATCGAAAATCGCTTTCGACCCCACCATAGACGGCGTCGTCAGCCGGCAGCACGCCGTCATCCGCATCGAGGGCGAAGGCGACGATCTGAAGTTCGAGCTGATCGACCTCAATTCCAGCAATGGCACTTTCCTCAACGGCCAGCGCATCTCGCAGAACGCGGAGCTGCTGCCCGAGGACAAGATCGAGCTCGGCGGCGCCAAGGGGCCGAAATTCACCTTCGATCTGCAGCCGCGGCCGGCCAGCTTCGCGGCGCGCACGCGCGTCATCGGCATAGATGATTCCGCCGCGACCCGGCTGATCGAGACGGCGCAGACGGCGGCCTCCACCGCCGTCGCCCAGATAAGCTCGACATCGACCCAGGCGCACCCGCACAAGGCCGGCGTCGGCCAGGAGACGGTGCAGCGGCTGATCGTCGAGGAGCGTCGCTCGGTGAGCCGCACCTGGGGCGCCGTGGCGGCGGGACTGCTCGCCTTCATCGCGCTCGGCGGCGGCGCCGTCTATTGGAAGCAGATCAAGGACGACGAGCGCCATCAGGCCGATCTCGCCGATGTGAAGGCCGACGCCAAGCACGCCGATCAGCGTAGCGCCGCGCTGCAGGGCGAGGTGAAGACCAATCTCATCGGCATGACGCCGCTCGACATCTACAACAAATATTCCAACGCCACCGCGCGCGTCGATCTGCGCTGGCGCCTCTTCGACACACAGACGGGCAAGCCGATCTTCCATCAGACCTTCCGGTTCGGAAAGGACACGCTGCCCGCCTATGTGCGCTTGCCCAATGGCAAGGTCGTGCGCTGGCTGACGCTCGAGGACGATCAGCGCTCCAATCTGCAGATCGCCGGCGCCGGGCGGGGCTCCGGCTTCGTCATCAGCGAGCAGGGCTATCTGCTCACCAATAAGCATGTCGCCGCTGGCTGGAAGGTGACCTACGATTCGCCGCGCCTCGGCTATGTGTTCGATCTCGGCGGCGGTCCGGGCGCCAAGAACGCGAAGCTGCGGAAGCCTATCGGGGTCATCGATCTCGAATCCGAGGATTACGCCGATCTCAACATGTGGGTGCCGGAAGCGGGCGGAGTCATTTTCCCGTCGAGCGTCGCCATTCCGATCGGCCGCAACAATATTCCCGACATGACGCGCAATGAGCAGCGCACTTTCGAGGGCCGCAATGAGCAGCTCGAGGTGCGTTTCCCCGGCGCTCGCCTCGGCGTCAACGCCGCGCTGGTGCGCGCTTCGGCGGATTCCGACGCGGCGCTCATCAAGATCGACTCGCCGCAGCTCCTCGAGAAGGTCGAGCTCGCCGACGACGATCAGGTGACGATCGGCGAGAAGGTCATCGTGCTCGGCTATCCCGGCATTTCGGTGGAGAATGTCCAGCGTCAGGTGACGGTGGAGAACGGCCTGACGCGCGTTCAGAACGAGGTCATTCCCGAGGCGACGGTGACGGATGGCATCGTCTCCAAGCTCTCCACCGGCTATAAGGAGAAGGACGGCGTCACGCTGACCAGCGCCGGCGAGCGCATTCAGCTCAGCGTGCTGGCCACCGGCTCCGGCAATAGCGGCGGGCCGGTGTTCAACGCCAATGGCAAGGTCATCGGCCTGTTCACCTACAGCCGCAGCCGCGGCGACGCGCGCGTGACGCTCGCCGTGCCGATCAAATTCGGGCGCGACCTGCTGCGCGCGCAGCGCAACTGATCGAAGGTCGAGAAAATGGCGACGGGGCGCGAGGCTCCATTGGGCGCTTTCCGCGTCGTCGGCGCGATGCGGACGGACGTCGGCCGCGTGCGCTCCTCCAATGAGGATAGCGTCGCCTTTGTCGCGCCCGCGCCGGGCGCGCCGGAGGCGAGACAGGGCTATCTCGCCATCGTCGCTGACGGCATGGGCGGCCACGCCGCCGGCGAGGTGGCGAGCGCGCTCGCGACGGAAGTCGTGCGGCGCGTGTTCTACTCGCTCGACGTCGAGCCGCCGCGCGCGTTGAAGGCGGCCTTCGAGGCCGCCAATCGCGCCATCTTCGAGCAGAGCGCGCGCGAGCCCGAATGCAAGGGCATGGGCACGACCTGCACAGCTGTCGTCATTCGCGACGGAAGACTGTGGCTCGCCCATGTCGGCGACAGCCGCGCCTATATGCTGCGCGGCCGTGAGGTGACGCAGCTCTCCGACGATCAGACGCTCCACGCGCAATTGGTGCGCGAGGGTGTGATGACGCAGGAGGAGGCCGAGCGCAGCCCCGGCGGCAATGTCATTCTGCAGGCGGTGGGAACGCGCAAGGAGGTCGCGCCGACCATATGGTCCGAGGGTCTGCCGCTCGCGATCGGCGACGCGATCATTCTGTGCTCGGACGGCCTCTCCAATCTCGTTTCCGAGGCGGAGCTCGCCGCCGTCGTTCCCGATCGCGCGCCGCAGGACTCCTGCCATTTGCTGGTGGAGGCCGCCCTCGCGGCGGGCGGGCACGACAATATTTCCGTCGGCGTGTTTCAGATCGTCGCGCCGCCGCCGGGGGCGCGCGATCAGGCTGCGACGCAGAAGATTCCCGTCGTCGCGGACGGCGCGCCGCCGACGCGCGTCATCGTCGTTCGATAGAGGCACAGCGTCATGAGCGACCAGAGAATGATCGGCCATTACCGGATCGTCGAGCTGCTCGGAACCGGCGCGATGGGCAAGGTGCATGTCGCCTTCGACACTTTCATCGATCGCGAGGTGGCGATCAAATCGCTGCGCCCCGAGCTGACGCAGGATCCCGAATTCGTCGGGCGCTTCAAGGCCGAGGCGCAGAGCCTCGCGCGCCTCAACCATCCCAATATCACCACGCTCTATTCGCTGCTGCCCGAGGGCAGCGAGCTCTATATGGTGATGGAGCTGGTGCGCGGCCGCGCGCTCGACGATGTGCTGCGCGAGCGCGGCGGACCGCTCGGCGTGAAGGAATGTCTCGCCATCATCTCGCAGGCGGCCGATGGCGTCGCCTATGCGCATCAGATGGGCGTGATCCATCGCGACATAAAGCCGTCCAATCTGATGATCGGCAATGACGGCCGCGTGAAGATCATGGATTTCGGCATCGCCCGCGTGCAAGGCAGCGTGCGCATGACGCGCGCCGGCACGGCGATCGGCACGCCGCTCTATATGGCTCCCGAGCAGCGTCGCGGCAGCGAGGGCGATGAGCGCAGCGATCTCTATGCGCTCGCCGTCGTTCTCTATGAGATTCTCTCCGGCGCAGCGCCCTTCGCCGGGTTCGACGAGGTGGAGCTGCTGCAAGCGCAGATCGGCAGAGATCCGCCGCCGCTGGTGCCGCGCATTCCTGGCGTGACGCCGGAGCTGGAAGCCGCGCTCATGAAGGCGCTCGCCAAACGGCCGGAGCAGCGCTATCCGTCGATCCGCGCCTTCAGCGACGCCATTGGCGCGACCGTCTTGCGCGTCGACGCCACATCCATTGTGCAGAGCCCGGCTCATCTTCTCGATAGGGCGACGCAGACGAGCGCGAGCGCCGGCTCCGCCGCCTCTCTGCCGTCCGTCGCTCTGGCCGTCGCCAAGAGCCGTTCGAGCTCGCTGGTGCGACGCTTCAAATCGCTGCATCCGGCGCTGCAGGGCGTGTCCGTGGCGGTTCTTGCGTTCGCGGCCGTCGCGCCTCTGCTGTTCAGCGGCGACGGCGGCGAGGGCCTCAACAGGAGGCGCGAGTTCGAGAAGGCCGAGCGCGAGCGCCGCACGACCGCGGAGCTCGAGAGCGAGCGTCGCCAGACGGCAAAGACTCTGGATTTCGGCCAGACCGGCGAGATCAAGCCGGTGCGAAACGAGATCGAGCGTCTGGCCGCGCCGACGAATGATGCGCCGCCAGCCAAGCCCAAATGCAATGAAGGCTTCAGCATCGCCGATTGCCAGCCCTCGACAGTGCCCGGCCAGAAGACCGCGGCCGTCGAGCAGGCGTCCCTGGGCACGTCTTCGACGATCGCCGATCTACGCAGAGCGGTGAAGGAGAAAGAGTTCGACCGCGCTTCGTCGATCGGCGAGTCTCTCGCCGCTTCAGGCGAGCGCGAGGCGCAATTCATCATCGGCATGATTGCGCTGAAAGGGCAGGGGCGGCCGCAACATCTTCCGACAGCCTTCAAATGGATCAAGAAAGCCGCCGACAAAGACTTCCCCGAGGCGCAGGCGGTGCTCGGCAATATGTATCAGAACGGCGACGCCGACGGCGGCGAGAATGTCGAGGAGGCCCTGCGCTGGTATAAGAAAGCGGCGGACCAGAATAATCCGCGCGGCCAATTCTGGCTGGGCAAGGCCTTTGAGAAGGGCGTGCCCAATGTGCTGAAGAAAGACGCGAAAAAGGCGGGCGATCTGTTTCGCCTCGCCAAGACCCAGGATTTTCCGGGCGCTGCGGAGGCGCTCGAGGCGCTCCGCAAATCTGGCAAATATTGACGCTGCGCTTGGCAGATCAGTAATCCGCCTTGCCGAGCCCGGTCGCGCCTTTGGTGGATGTTCCGCCGCCATTATCGCCGCCGCCTCCGCCTCCGCCGCCATGACGGCCGCGCCGTGAGGCGTGACGCGCGTCGCCGCCGCCGCTTTGATGGTGCCCGACATGGCGCGCGGGTCTGCGCGGGCGATAGCTGCCTCCGCCTCCGCCGCCATAACCGCCGCCTGTCGGCCCGAGATGCAGCCGGAAGGGGCCGAAGCCGATATATTGCGCATTGGCGGAACCGGCGTCGAGCGCGGCGATGGGCAGCGCGAGGAGCCCCGTCAGCAGCCCACGGCGGGAGAGTTTCGGCAAATCCTTCGATGAGGATTCGTAATGCTGTTCGCCACTATTTTCGTCGATCATCTTCGCCAGCCTGAAAAATTCCCCGCTTGAACTATCAGGTGCGGCCTCGACATTGTCAAACGCGCTCTGCCTCGCTCGCGGCGCGACAATTCGGGTCGCGCCGCGGCTCAGCCAAATCTACCAGCCCCAGCCCCAGCCGCCGAAGCTCGCGCCGATGAGGCCATAGCCGGCGCCGTAGCCTCCTCCGTAGCCGCTATAGCCGTACGGGTAGCCATAGCCGTAGGAGTAGGCAGGATAAGCGATCACCGGCGTCGCCACCACCTCAGGCTGGGCCACATAGACCGTCCGGCGCTCGACGATGCGGCGCACATAGCTCGTCCTGTGCTCGCAAGTCGGCTGCTCATATTGCGGCTCGTACTCGGTTCTGTCCTCGCAAACTTGCCGACAGCGCTTCTCCTTGGCGACGGCGGCGTCGGCGCCGAGCGCGCCGATGACGAGCGCCGAGGCGCAGATCAACGACAATCTGACGACTGTGCTCATGATGCGGTTCTCCTTCGTCTGCGCTTGGAACGAATGTGCGCGAACGCGGTTGAACCTATGTCGCCGATCCGCAGCGGCGAGTGCGTTTCTTTCGATGCGACGCAGCGATGAGTCTTTTGACGAAAATCAAATTCGTAGCGTTTTGTCTGAGATTTTCGTGATTGCGGTCGATTGACGCTGCGGCCACGCGCGCGCTCGTCGCGCGCCGCCGAAGGCCTAATGTCTCATGCAAGCCTGGCGTCTCGAAATATCGCACAGGCGACTGGAGGAATCGGCAATGTCCATTTACGGAGCCAATGATCCGATCGTTTTCACCTTGCTCGCGGAAGCCGTGGTGATCGCTGTCGCCGCCGTGTCGATCGTCGGCTATCTGCTGTTCAAAGCCGGCGCTAGCGCCTTGAGCAGGCCGCACGCGCATTGAGCGCCGAAAGCTGAGCGAGCCGACCCCGCCCTTCGGCGGGATCGGCGCTGCCGTTTCGACTAGAAGTGATAGTTGAGGCCGCCGCGGATCGTCGATGTGTCGATATTCGTCTGCAGCGAATTGGCCGAGAAATCGAAATAGCGATCGCCGCCGACCGAGGTGAAGAGATATTCAGCCTTGGCGGAGAGATTGGGCGCGAGGCCGAATTCTATGCCGGCGCCGAGCGCCCAGCCGGCGAGGAATTTCGACTGCTGGCCGTAGAAGCCCTGGAAGGCGTTGTTCACGCTCGCCGTCGTGTTGCTGCCGGCGAAGCCGCCGGTGACGAACAGCAGTGCGCGATCGACAGTGACGCCGGCGCGCGCGCGAATGGTGAGCGTGTTGTCGACGGAGCCATTGCCGGAGACGCCGGCGAAAGGCGAGCGCCCGTCCTTCGAGCTGTTGAAATCGAAGTCGCCTTCGACGCCGACGAGGAAGTTGGGCGCGAAGGTGAGATTATAGCCGGCCGTGCCGCCGACGACCCACCCGTTCGGCTGGCCGAGCAGATTGCTGCTTCCGTTCTGGAACGAGCCCAGCGCATAGCCGCCGTTGATGCCGATGTAGAAGCCCTGCCAGGTGAAGGCGGGCGGCGGGCTGTAATAATCAGTGGCGGGGGCGGAGCGCCGCGGCAGATCGGCGGCGAGGGCGGAGGCGCCGGCGCAGAGCAGGGCGGGCGCCAGCAGCGCGGGAAGCAGCATAGGTCTCATCGAACTCGACTCCACATTCGCGCGCCTTTAAGGGCCTTCGGCTCGCGGTCACAAAACTCGGCGCGGGCGAGTGGCAAGGCCCAGCCAGAGCTCAGTCGAATTAAAATCGTTCACGTTAACGGAACCTTTCCTCGCCCGAGCCCGCGCTCGCGGCGAAGCAAAACCACAGCGCGCTGTAAGGTATTGATTGTGTCGAAACCATGTTATATTTAGAATTAACCGAGCCATTCTGGCCATTATCCATTTTCTCTCGATCATCACGTCGCATAGTGCCGTTGAGATTGCCTAATAATTCGTAAAATCGTCCGCGGTTACGTCTCGGCGGCGCATTGACCGCGCCGGCGCGGCGTGAGAATTGCCTTGCACGGCGGCAAGATGGGGATTCGGGCGATGAGCGCTGGCGGCGCAGGCGGTTCGGGGCCGGTTCTGGTGACGGGCGCGGCGCGGCGGATCGGCTTGGCGATCGCCGCGCGGCTGGCACATTGCGGGCGCCCGGTGGTGCTGCATGCCTCGCATCGCTCCTTAGAGGAGGCGGAGCTCGCCGCCACGGCGATCCGCGCCAAGGGCGGCCGCGCGGCGGTGGTCGGCGCCGATCTCTCCGACGCGCGCGAGACAGAGGCGCTGATGGGGCTCGCCGCGCGCGCTTTCGGGCCGGTGACGCTGCTCGTCAACAACGCCTCTGTGTTCGAGCTCGACGCCGCGCAGGATTTCTCGGTCGAAGTGTTCGATCGGCAATTCGCCGTCGATCTGCGCGCACCGCTGCTGCTGGCGCGGGACATGGCCGCGCAATTGCCGGAGGAGGCGGAAGGGGCGATCGTCAATATCGTCGATCAGCGCGTGTTTCGGCTAACGCCGCGCTACTTCACCTATACGCTGGCGAAGTCCGCTCTGTGGACGGCGACGCGCACCATGGCGCAGGCTTTCGCGCCGCGCATTCGCGTCAACGCCGTGGGGCCGGGGCCGGTGTTTCCCAACGCCGTGCATGGGCAAAAAGGTTTCGAGACGGAGGCGCGCGGCGTGCCGCTGCGCCGTCCGGCGGATGTATCCAGCGTCGTCGACGCGGTGGTGTTTCTCGCTGAGGCGCGCAGCGTCACCGGGCAGATGATCGCCGTGGACGGCGGCCAGCATCTCGCCTGGGAAACGCCCGACGTGCTGCCAGATTAGCGCGTCGCCGGGCAATTAGCGTCACCGGGCATGACAAAGCCTTCGCGATAGGGGAAAAGGCGCGAATGCGTCCCTCGATCCTCGATCCGCTGTTCGGCCGCGCCGCCGCCCTTCCGGGCATAGGCCCCAAGACGGCCAAGCATTTCGACCGGCTGCTCGCCCGGCCGGGCAAGGAGACGCGTCTTATCGACGTGCTGTTTCATCTGCCGATCAATCTCGTCGACCGCAGCCTGCGCCCCACCATCGCCGAAGCGCCGACGGATCGCGTCGTCGTGCTGAAAGTGCGCGTCACCGAGCATCGTAAGCCACAGGGGCGCTACGCGAAGGCGCCGTTCAAAGTTCATGTCGAGGACGACACCGGCGACGCGGAGTTGGTCTTCTTCCTCTCCAACGCCGAATGGATCGAGCGCAGCCTGCCCATAGGCGCGACGCGCTGGGTCTCCGGCAAGATCGAGCTCTATGACGGGCGCCGGCAGATCGTGCATCCGGATCGCGTGCTGGACGAGGCCGGCCTCGCCAAGCTGCCGCCGGCGGAGGCGGTGCATGGCCTCACAGAAGGCCTGCAAGAGCGTTTCGTGCAGCGCGCCGTCGCCGGAGCGCTCGAGCGGCTGCCCAAGCTGCCGGAGTGGCAGGACGCCTCCGTGCTGGCGGCCAATGGACTTCCCGATTTCGCGACAGCGCTCGCCGCGGCCCAAAACCCCAAGTCGCCGGCCGATATCGAGCCCGCCGGCAAGGCGCGCCAGCGTCTCGCACTGGACGAGTTGCTGTCGCAGCAATTGGCGCTGCGGCTCATCCGCTCGAAGATGCGGCGCGAGCCGGGCCGCGAGAACGCCGGCGACGGACGCATCACGCGCGTCATAGAGGCGGCGTTGCCCTATGCGCTCACCGGCGCGCAGCAGCGCGCGCTCGTCGAGATACGCGAGGATCTCGCCTCCTCGCGGCGCATGCTGCGGCTGCTGCAAGGCGATGTCGGCGCCGGCAAGACCATTGTCGCTCTGCTCGCAATGGCCAGCGTCGTCGAATGTGGCCGCCAGGCGGCGCTGATGGCGCCGACGGAAATTCTCGCGCGCCAACATTACGAGCGCCTGCTGCCGCTCGCCGAAGCCGCCGGCCTGCGCCTTTGCCTGCTCACCGGCAGAGCCAAGCCCTCCGAGCGCGCACGAATCTACGAGACCATAGCGGCGGGCGCCGTCGATATCGTCATCGGCACTCATGCTCTGGTGCAGAGCGAGCTCGCCTTCGCCGATCTCGGCCTCGCCGTCGTCGACGAGCAGCATCGTTTCGGCGTGCAGCAGCGTTTGGCGCTCGGCTCCAAGGGCGAGAGCGTCGATGTTCTGGTGATGACGGCGACGCCCATTCCGCGCTCGTTGGCGCTCACCTATTTCGGCGATATGGACAGTTCCATCCTCGACGAGAAGCCGCCCGGCCGCTCGCCCATCGACACGCGCGCGCTGCCGGTGTCACGCATCGGCGATGTGGTGGAGGGCGTGCGCCGCGCTCTCGCCTCCGGCGCGCGCGTCTATTGGGTGTGCCCGCTGGTGGAGGAGAATGAGGACCTCGATCTCGCCGCTGCGCAGGATCGTCACGAGGATCTGACGCGCATTTTCGGCGAGATCGTCGGCCTCGTTCACGGCCGCATGAAAGCCCCGGAGCGCGACGCCGCAATGGAAGCGTTCAAGCAGGGCGTAACGCGCATTCTCGTCGCCACCACGGTCATAGAGGTCGGCGTCGATGTGCCGGAGGCGACGGTCATGGTGATCGAGCACGCCGAGCGTTTCGGCCTCGCGCAATTGCATCAGCTGCGCGGGCGCGTCGGCCGCGGCTCGGGCAAATCCTCCTGCCTGCTGCTCTACAAAGGCCCGCTCGGCGAGACGGCCAAGGCGCGGCTGGTGATGCTGCGCCAGACCGAGGACGGATTCCGCATAGCGGAGGAGGATTTGCGCCTGCGCGGGGAGGGGGAAATTCTCGGCGCGCGGCAATCCGGCCTGCCGGGCTTCCGCCTGGCCGATCTCACAGCCCATGCGCGGCTGCTGGCCATAGCGCGCGACGACGTCGAGCTGACCCTGCGCCGTGACCCGGACCTCTCCAGCCCGCGGGGCGAGGCGCTGAGGGTTCTGCTCTATCTCTTCGAGCGCGACGAGGCGGTGAAGCTGCTGCGGGCGGGATGAGCGCGCCGGGCCTTTATCGGGAGCGCCATTGCGCGTAAATTCCGAACCTGCGCCGCTAAAGCGGCGAAAATGAAAAAAACGGGCGGCGAGCGCCCGTAAAGGGAGAGCGAATTGTCCTATCTGCACACGATCTGGAGCCAATTGTCGTGGAGCGACAAATGGGTCCTCGCCATCAACGTCTTTCTCGCGGTCATCTTCTTCGCGTCCTGGCGGAACAAGAAGCGCCGCCAGAAGCAGGGCGAGTGAACGCGCTCAGACGGCGCCGCGCAGGTTCGCCGCCGTCTGGCCGAAGAGGATTTTGCGCTCCTCTTCCGTGAAGCCGTCGCGCGGGCGGGAGAGGGCTTCGCCTTTCGCATAGGCGCGCTCGACCGCCGGCCGCGCGCGCATCGCCTCGAACCAGCGCCGCACATTGGGAAAGTCGTCGAGAGACTGTCCCTGCCGCTCATAAGGAACGATCCAGGGATAAGCGGCCATATCGGCGATGGAGTAATCATCGGCGATGTAGTCTCGTCCAGCGAGGCGCTTGTCCAGCACGCCATAGAGGCGATTGGTCTCGTTCACATAGCGATCGATTGCGTAGGGAATCTTCTCCGGCGCGTAATTGCGGAAATGATGGTTCTGCCCCGCCATGGGGCCGAGCCCGCCGACCTGCCAGAACAGCCATTCGAGCACGCGCGCGCGGCCGCGCAGATCGCTCGGCAGAAAGCGCCCCGTCTTCTCGGCGAGATAGACGAGGATCGCGCCGGATTCGAACAGCGAGACCGCGGCGCCGCCGTCGGCCGGCGCATGGTCGACGATGGCCGGCATGCGATTATTCGGCGAGATGGCGAGAAAGGCGGGAGAAAATTGCTCGCCCTTCGATATGTCGACGGGGATGATTTTATAGGCGAGCCCCGCCTCCTCGAGAAAGATCGTGATCTTGTGGCCATTGGGCGTGGGCCAAAAATGGAGGTCGATCATATGAGGTCTCCGTGTCGTGCGAGGACGGGCTACTCGCTATTCGCTCGTCCCAACGGAATCGTGACATAGAAAGTCGATCCTTGTCCCGGCTGCGATGTCACCGACAGCCGCCAGCCATGGCGATCGGCGATGGATCTGCAGATCGCGAGGCCTATGCCGGTGCCGGGATATTTGCCCTTGGGATGCAGCCGCTTGAACGGCTCGAAAACGAGCTGCGCATATTTGCTCTCGAAGCCTATGCCATTATCGACGAAGGCGACGACGATCTCGCGCTCGTTCTGCGTCGCCTGAATGACGATCTCCGGCGCGCAATCTTGCTTGCGATATTTGAGCGCGTTGGAGACGATATTATGCGTCAGCCGCGCGAATTGCGAGCGGTCGGCGCGAAAGGCGACATGCGGCGCCTCTATGCGCATGCGTGCGCCGCTCTCCGCGATCGCCTCGGAGAGGTCGTCGACAGCGAGGTCTATTTCGTCGCGCAGATCGAGCTCCTGCACATTCTGCGCATCGTTGATCGCGCGCGAATAGGTGAGGAGATCGTCGACCAGCTCGCGCGCGCGCAGCGCCGAGGAGCGCATCACGCTATTGGCGTAGCTCATGTCGTTCTCATTGGCGCTGGAGATCGCCTGCTCGAGAATATCCGCGAAAGCGGCGATCTTGCGCAGCGGCTCCTGCAGATCATGGGAGGCGACATAGGCGAATTGCGCCAGACGCTCATTGGCGCGCTCTAGCTCCGCCGCGCGCTGCGACAGCGCATTCTCCGCCTCGCGCCGCGCAGTGATGTCGAGCACGGTCGCCAGCACGATCGCGCCGCTCTCGCTCTCGATCGGCGTCAGCCCGATCTCGACTGGAAACTCGCTGCCGTCGCGCCGCGTCGCCTTCAGATCGCGGCCGGCGCCCATCGGCCGCTTGCTCGGATGCGCGAGAAAGCTCTGGCGCAAGGAGGAATGCGCCGCCCGCATGCGCGCGGGGACGAGAATATCGATGGACTTTCCAACCAGTTCGTCGCTACGATAACCGAACATACGCTCGGTCTCCGCGTTGACGAATTGGATGAGTCCATCGGCGCTGCTGACGATCATGGCGGCAGGCGCCGACTCTACCGCGAGGCGAAAATGATCGTCGCCTATGCTGTCGAAGCTCATCCTCGCACCCCTCGTCGCGCGCATTTGGTAGCGCTCGTTGCTGCGCGCGGGGCGACCGCATCCTATTTATAGGAAACAGCGTCTGAGAAACGAGCGCAAGTCGAGAAGATGGGGATTGTGATGTCCGCTGTCGAGACGAAGAATCGGGCCTGCCGCGTATTGATCATCGAGGACGATCAGGACGACGTCTTCCTGTTCAAGCGAGCCCTCGATTCCGTGCGCTCCTTGCTGGAGCGCGACATCGAATGCGAGCAGGTCGACAATGGGCTGGACGCGATCTTTCTCGTGTCGCGCGAGGAGATCACGGACAAGCTTCCGGATGTGCTGGTGCTGGACCTCAACATGCCGCGGCTCGATGGCGTGAAGTTCTTGAAGTCGCTGCGCCGCTCGCTTCTGCTGAAGGAGCTGCCGGTTTTCGTGCTGACAACCTCCACCGCGCCGTCGATCCATGAGGAGGCGATGCGGGCCGGCGCCGACAAGGTGTTCGTCAAGCCCAATGACGCTGAGGCGCTGCTCGCCATCGCGCTGGAGATCGTGAGCTCGGCGTTGGAGCGGCGCGGCGAGCCGGCGACGCGTCAGTAATACCAGAGGCCGTCGTGCAGCCCGCGCGGCGATGGCGGCGGCGCCTGGCGCGGCGGCGGATTGACGTAATCGCCGCCGCCATAACCGCCGCCGTAAGGCGCGCCATAGCCGTAAGGCGCCGGGCCGCCGGCGTTCTGGCCCGAGGGAGGGGCGTATCTCTGCCGCTCGCGCTGAAGCCGGCGCTGCTCGCGCGCCCGCTCGCGCGCCTCCCATAGATCGCGTCGCTGCTCGGCGGCCTGCGCGCGCGAAGGCCCCGCGCCGCCCTCGCGGTCCCGCGCGAATGGCTCTGCGAGCGCCGAGGTCGCGATTGCGACGCCTGCGAAGACGATCGATGCGACGAGCAGGGCTTTCGACATGGGACGCCTCCGATTGCGAATGGAAGCCTAGTCTAGACCATGGCGCGGCCGCTGGCCGGCGGCGCAAACGGATGTGGTTAAGCTCCTCTCTCTCGCTTGCGCGCGCCGCAACGCTTTTTTCAGCCTTTGCTGGAAGTGTCACAGATCTCGCCGCCCGAGGCGGCGGCTTGTTTTTCGCGATGTGATGCGAAAATTCCTTTTGTGGAGCGGCGCCATGATGACGCTTGATCCGACGACGTTCGATCCCGCCGGCGACAACGCCGCGAATCGAATCGCCTGCGCCTGTCTGCCGCCGCCGACGACGCGTTGGGTGGTGCGCCGCAAGGCCGAGGTGGTGGCGGCGGTGCGTAGCGGCGTCGTCTCGCTCGACGAGGTCTGTCGGCGCTATTCGTTGACGCCGGACGAGTTCAATGCCTGGGCGAGCTTCATCGACCGCCATGGCGTCGATAGCTTGCGCACGACTCGTCTGCAATATTATCGCCGCCGCGCGGCGCGGCTCGCCGCCGGCAAGCGTTGACCTGTCAGCCCTGCGGCTTGTGCTCGATCCGCAGGGCCTCGCCGGCATGATGGGCGAGCGCGGTCTGAATCGGTCCCGCCAGCGCCGCCAGCAGCCAGGGCAGCCAGATCTCTATGCGCAGCGAATCGGCGAGCACCTCTATGCGCGCCTGCATATTGTGGCCGAAGGCGCCGACCTTCAGATCGGCGGCGTTCCCGGTCCAGACGACCTCGGAATGCGCGAGCTTGTCCACATAGTCCCGCCGCAGCTGCTCGAGCCCAGCGGCGACGCGCGCCCGCGCGGTCTCGACGCCGAGATCATGGCTAACGCTGATGACGATGGATTTTTGCATAGCGAGGCTCCCGTGCCGCCAATCTAGGCACCGCGGGGCGGATTTCACAGGGGCGGGATGATTACTGGCTCCCCGAGCAGGACTCGAACCTGCGACCCAGCGATTAACAGTCGCTTGCTCTACCGGCTGAGCTATCGGGGAACGGTGCCGGGCATATAGCAAGCTCTAAGCACTCTTGCCAAGCCCTGTTCTCCGCCTTTCTCGATTTCTTTCGGGCTTCCCACAAGCCATTCAATCGGCAGGGGGAAAAAGCGCGAGTGTCGCTACTATGTCATTCTGCGACGGCAGGCCCGCCTCATTGCCCAGGTGCTGAATCTTATATCCCGAGGCCGCGCGGGCGAAGTGGAAGTGCTCGCGCCAGGGCGCTTCCGGCCGCTGGAGATAGGACGCCATATAGGCGCCGTGGAACACATCGCCCGCGCCGGATGTGTCGACGATGCGCTCCGCCGGCACGGGGAGCGAGGGCAGGCGCTGCACCTCGCCATTCTCGTCGTACCAGAGCATGCCGCGCTCGCCATTGGTGACGCCGCCGATGCGGCAGCCCTTGCTCTTCAAAAAGGCCAGCATGTCGGCCTCCGAGAGCGTCATCTGCTCGCAGAGCCGCTCGGCGACGATGGCGACGTCGATGAATTCCAGCAGATCGGTGATTCCCGACCGCAGCGCGCCGCCGTCAAGCGAGGTCAACGCGCCCGATTCGCGGCAGGCGCGCGCGTAATGGAGAGCCGCGTCGGCGATATGCCCGTCGCTGTGCAGGGCGCGGACTCCGGTCAGATCGAGACGCGGGAAGTCCTCGAGGAAATTATTGTCGCGGGCGCGCAGAATCGCGCGCTTGCCGTCCTTGGGCAGCACGAAGGACAGGGACGAGCGGCGCACCCGGCGCGGATGCACGCGCAGCCCATAGGTCGCGGCCATATCCATGAACATATGGCCGAGCCAGTCGGGCGCGAGCTGCGTCAGCAGATCGACGCCGTCGCCGACCAGCTTGGAGCAGGCGAAGGCGGCGGTCACGGCGTTGCCGCCGAAGGAGACGGCGTAATCCTCCGCCACATCCTTCTCGTCGCCCTTGGGCATGACCTGCGTGCGCATGGTCACGTCGATATAGGAATGGCCGATGAACAGAGACTGCAATCGAGGACTCCGAAAGGAGGAGCGGAGGAGGGGGCGCCGTCAGACCGAGAAGCTGGAGCCGCAGCCGCAGGAGGCGGTGGCGTTGGGATTCTCGACGCGGAAGGATTGGCCCATCAGATCCTCGACATAATCGACGCGCGCGCCGGCTATATAGGCAGCAGAAATCGAATCGATGACGAGCTTCGCCCCATCGCGCTCGACGACGATATCGTCCAGCTTGGGCTCTGTCTCGACCGTATAGGCGTATTGAAGGCCGGAGCAGCCGCCGCCGTCGACCGAAAGCCGCAGCGCCGTCGCATCGGCCTCGCCGGCGAGAATGGCGTGAATGCGCTCGGCCGCACGCTCGCTCATTTCGATCTTCGCAATCGTCGCGGTGTCGCTCATCTTGGGGCGCCTTCCTCTTTCTTGGTTTTTTCCGCGCCGGCCAGCTCGCTTGCGCTCCCTGGGTCGGGCGGGATATGCGAAGCGAAAATATGGCCGCCCGCGTAACCTTGCAATGACAGGAGCAGACGATTGGCGATCGAAGATCCCGCCGTCCGCGTCCGCGCCCCCTACGCCAGCGATCCTGCGGCCTCGCGCGGGCGCTTGTTTCCCGAATCGGCCTCGCCGACGCGCAGCGAGTTCCAGCGCGACCGTGACCGTATCATCCATTCGACGGCCTTTCGCCGCCTCGCGCATAAGACGCAGGTCTTCGTGCCGCTGGATGGCGATCATTTCCGCACGCGGCTGACCCATACGATCGAGGTGGGGCAGATCGCCCGCGCGCTGGCCCGCGCGCTGGCGCTGGACGAGGACCTCGCCGAGGCGGTGGCGCTGGCCCATGATCTCGGCCATACGCCCTTCGGCCATGCCGGCGAGCATGCGCTTCAGCGCTGCATGGAGGCCTATGGCGGCTTCGATCACAACGCCCAGGCTCTACGCGTCGTCACTTTGCTCGAGCGCCGCTACGCGCGCTATGACGGGCTGGACCTCACCTTCGAGACGCTGGAAGGCCTCGTCAAGCACAATGGACCTTTGCGCGGCCCGCGCTCGAATCGCGCGCTCGCTCCTTATGTGGCGGAGTTCGACGCGCTGTTTCCGCTGGAGCTGGACAGTTTCGCAGGCGCAGAGGCGCAGGCGGCCGCTCTCGCCGACGATATCGCCTATGACGCCCATGACATAGACGATGGGCTGCGCGCCGGCCTGTTCTCGCTCGAGGATATCGCCGCCGTGCCCTTCATCGGCGTGATGCTGGACGAGATACGCGCCGTCTATGGCGCGCTGGAGCGCACGCGGGTCATTCACGAGCTGGGCCGGCGCGTCATCACCCGCTTTGTCGAGGACGCCATCATCCAATCGGAGAAGCGCCTGCGCCTCGTCGGGGCGAAAAGCGTCGAGGATGTGCGCCGCGCCGGCGTGGCGACGATCGCCTTCTCGCCGCCCATGGCCGAGGCCGATCGCTCGATCAAGGCCTTTCTCTTCCCCAAAATGTATCGGCATGAGAAAGTCGTGGGCGTCTGGGACCGCGCCGAGCAGGTCATCTCGCGGCTTTTCCCCGTCTATTTCGACGATCCGGCGCAAATGCCGCCGGAATGGGCCGAGCTCGCCCGCGTCGAGGAGAGCGCCGCCCGCGCCCGCCATGTCGCCGATTACATCGCCGGAATGACCGACCGCTACGCGCTCGGCGAATATCGCAAGCTGTTCGGGGAGAAAATGTCCTTGGGCTGA
>NZ_LUUM01000265.1:0-52215 GCF_001644125.1 Methylosinus sp. R-45379 | reverse complement strand
ACGCGCCGGTCGGGCCATTGGTTGAGCGCGACGATGTCTTTCGTCACCTCGCTGAAATTCGGCACGGCGCCTTCCTTCAGAGAGGCCGCCTTGGCCTTGATCTGGTCGACATCGAAAAAGCGCGCGCTCTTCACGCGCAAGCGGCCGATTTTGAGCTCGGCGACCTTGAGGATAATGACCCCGCCTTGCGCATTTTGTTGCGGAACGGATACGGCGACCGTCTGAAAGCCTTTGTCGTGATAGGCTTTTTCGAGGGCCGCGCGCGCTTTTTCGACATCGGCGGCAGTGCGACCCGGGCCGACGAATGGATAGATCGCCTCCTCGACCTCGAGCTGCGTCAGTCGATCGGCTCCGTCGACGACGAAATCATCTATATCGAAACGCGCCGACGACGCGGAACTCTCCGACGCGGCTTTCGCGGAGGCGGGCGACTTGGGCGCTGTCGTTTCCGCGACCGCTTTTCCCGGGGACGTCGCCTCGGCGGCGCCTTCGGCCACCGCGCTCCGCGCTTTTCCGATGCACCAAGCGGACGTTGACGCCGACAAACCGCCGCACATCACCAGAACCGCGACAAAGTCACGACCAACATCGCTTCGAAACTGCAGATATGCACGACTGCGCGACCCACTACTGGACATGACCATTCGGTTCCTCACCAACGCAGGAAGCGCGCACCTGGCAGTCGATCGCTGCCCGATGCGATGATCAAACGCGCTCCCTCGTTGGAAAGACGATTCGGTTAGCCCGGACCCGAAAATCAAATTGCGAAAAAATACGGAGCCCTCACCTCGCGGAATCGGATCGGCGAGAATTTCGAGAGGATCGCATTTGCGCGCCGTGGTGCGGCGGCCGGTCAACCGAGAAGGACGACACCGCCCGGCAGCGCCAGCGCGCGGGCTCCGAACAGGCGCTGAACCTGCTCCACGAGAACCTCGAGCCGATCGACGCGAAAAACGCCGTCGACGATGCGTCGGCTCAAATCGGCGTTGGCGATGATGATCTTGCCCGGACGGTAGCGATTGACCTCTTCTATGACCTCGACGAGCGGCGTGTCGTGAAAGAGCAGCAACCCCTCCCGCCAAGCAGTCACTCGGCGCGGGTCGACGCGCGAGGATCGCATGACGCCGTCGGCGCCGTAAGACACTTGCTCGTCCTTGCCGAAGCGCAACGTGAATTCGCCCTGCGCGACGCTCACCGAGCCCTCGAGGCAGCTCACCGAGACAACGCCGTTGATGCAGCGCGCGTCAAAGCGCGCTCGACTCGCCGTGATCTTGCTCCCGGCCGCAAGGACGACGAGCGGCCGGGTCTGCGGCAGGTCGACGGAGACAGCCGTCTGTCCGGAAACCAGCTCGATCTGCAACGCGGACTGCGTCGGTTTAACCGCGATGCTCGTCTGGGTGTTCATCTCCAGCGAAACATCGGGAGCGAGGGCCACCATTCGCCGCTCGCCTTTGCCTGTCCGGTAGTCGGCTGAGAGTTCTTGGAGTGAGGGCCACAGATCGAGCGGCGGGTGCAAGACAGCGACGCCGGCAACCGAGGCGGCGATCGCGCCTCCGGCAAACACGCGACGCGACAACGCCCTGCTCTGCGACATTATTTGCGGCGGCGATGCATTCTTCTGGCTCGCTTCTTCGGCTAGCTCGCGGCCGGCCGTGCCGACGAGACGCCAGACGCGCACGGCCTCCCGAAACGCCTCTTCGTGAAGAGGGCTCTGCGCGCGCCAATGCTGCAGTTCTTCGAGATCCACGGCGGAGGGCTCGCCGGCTTTCAGTCGCGCGATCCAGCCGAGGGCGTCGTCCAGCAGGGCGCGAGGCTCGCACGTATCGGCCGGCTCAATCACGGATCGAGGCTCGTCATCGGCGCCAGCCACGCCAGAATCCTCCGTCAGAAGGCGAGAGCGTCGCGTATCTTTATGCGATTCTATGGGTTTGGAGCAATCTTCTCGCATCGCATCTTTCGGTCCTGCGCGGAGCCGTCCGATCGGGTCATCACCTAGACCGAAGCCGCTGCAAACGAGACAACGGCCGCTCCTGTCGTCGAAGCTCCGCTCGGACGCTCGCAAAAGCGTTCGGTGCTCCTGAACATCAGACGACTGGCTCGCGCCTATCCCGAAGCGCGACGAAGACCAAAGTGAGACGATTTTGCGGGAGAGCTTTTGGACGGCGCATAGCGCGCCGATCTCTTAGAGAGCATCGTCACGGCGCATCCGCGTCATTATGACTTCGGCCGTGGCCCCCCCAGACGGACCACACGCGTACGACTCAGACGTTCCGCGCAATGCGTCAAAGCATATCGGAGATCAGCCTCGACCGTTCGGGTGGTGACATCCAGACTGATTGCGACCTCTTGCGCTGTCCGACCCTCGACGGCGATTTTCCTCAGCACTTCACGGCGGCGCGGCGACAGCTCGGCCATCGCGCGCGTG
Organism: Methylosinus sp. R-45379; assembly: GCF_001644125.1. NCBI lineage: Bacteria > Pseudomonadati > Pseudomonadota > Alphaproteobacteria > Hyphomicrobiales > Methylocystaceae > Methylosinus > Methylosinus sp. R-45379. The sequence continues at coordinate 49,790 of NZ_LUUM01000265.1, read as the reverse complement.
AAAGCTTCGATCTCTGAACGCGCTTCGGCGATCTGAGCCGGTCCCGGCGCTTCATCGCAAATGTCGAGGATCGCGTCCACCGCAGCAGCGCTCACGCGATTACGCCCGGCTTTCTTGTGATCCTTGGCGATATTGACGGCCGTGCGAAAAATATAATCCTTCGGGCTTCGAACGTCCGCCGCCTCGCCCACCCGGTCCAATCGCAGGAATGTCTCGTGAAGCGTTTCGTAGGCGAAATCCGCCGAGCCCAATCGCCTCGTGAGTCGTCTCAGCAATTCGTCGTAGCTTTCGACGAGCTGACTGCACAAACGCGCACGATTGGTCTGTATCACGGAACTCGGGCCCCAACGACGCCGGCCCTCGAGACCTCGAGAGCGTGCAGTCACTAACGGTGTTGAACGACGAATTTATGACAGCCCCGCTCGAGGCGTCGTCGAATATCCTTTATGCGAACTCGGTTCCGTCGCTGCGGTGACACGATCTCGACGGTTATGACGAACAGCTGCGTCTATTTGAGCGATTTGACGACGACCAGGACGCGAACGGGCAGCGGCAGATGCGTCGGCGCATCCCGGCTGATGAGAAGCCCTTGCAGAGAGGCGCTCACCGCAGCGTCCCGCTCGCTGTCGCCGGTCGACTGGAACAGTTGAGCGCGTTCGACCCTGCGCGCATCGTCCACCCAGAGCTTGACGCCGATACGATAGTTTCCCGAGCGCGTCCGCGCATTTTTGCGTAGAGCCCTCTCGATGTCGCTGCGGACGGCGTCACTATAATCTCGCAAGAGCGCCTGTTCTTGTTCGCCGTCCCTAGACGCCTCAACTTGCAGCGGATCGAGAGACATATCAGCAGATGCGAGAGGATGAGCAGGCGGCAGATCAGAGAGGGCCGCAAGCCGCTCGAGCGTGATCGCATTGGGTCCGACATAGCGAGCTTTGATGTCGGTTCCCGCCAGAAGGCGCTCGAGCGCGGCGTCCGCCGTGAAGCTTCCATGCAGCGGCGCAGATCGGCGCCCCGCCGCAGAGCGGCTCTCGAAGAGCACTTGCACGCCGGCCGCCTGGCCATAGGCCTCCAGCGCGCTCGCGAGCGACTGTGCGGGAATGTCGAAGAAGCGGGCCGACTCCTCCCGTGCGCCCTCGTCCTGGGCCGACGCCGCATAGGCGAAAGCGGCGACCCACGCCATTACGAAAAACGGTGGCAGGAACGACGCCCGCGCGGCGCGAATGCGATCGGCCTCGCCCACGGAAGCCCTCGGCCCGGTCGCAGAAACCCGTTTGACCGACAAATCGATGCGCATGACTCTCAACTCTACGATCCGCAACGACGCTGCCGCATCGCGTTCCAATCTGCGCTCGCATTCCTGCGATGAATGGTCCGCGCGTCAGAGCATATCAAAAGCGATCGGCGCGAGAATCGTCAGCCGGTCGGGCAGTTCGCGGGGGATTCTCGGCAGCGGCTGCGCCCGCCGGATCGTTTCGGCTGCCGCCGCATCGAGAGCGCTCTGGCCAGAGCTGGTCCGAATCTGCACATCGGTGACGGCGCCGTCCCGCCGCATGGCGAAGAGCACTTGCACCGTTCCCTGCTGTCCCGCTCGCCGAGCCTCTTCTGGATACCGCCGAAACCGGGCGATATGGGCCAGCAACGCCTTTTGGAAGGCGATCGCCGCTCGATTATCCGAAGTGAGCATTCGGGTCGAGGATGCAGCGGGGGCCTCTGCGACAGACGTTGTGTCGACGGTCCGTTCCCGTGGCGTTGGCCTCGTGTCCGGGGCGACAACGGTCGGCTCGGATCGTTCGACGGAGCGCTCGGACAGCATAGCGGACGCCGTCCCGTTCCTCGGCGGAGCCGGCTCCTGCGGGCGGTCGACGTGCTCGCGCGGAGGAAGCAAGCGGACGTCGATTACAGAATCCTGCGTCCTCGAATAGATCGACGACGGCGTTTGGCGCAGCAAGTAGACACCCACGGCGAGCAGCGCCGGCACCATCAATGTTACGCCGACCAGCCATCTCACCTCGAGCGGCTGGGCGACAGCGAACCAAGCCGCCCCCTGCCCGCGCTCGGGAGTCGGCGAACCCTGATCCGACATGCCAGCTACCCCAGTCCCACGCGACGAAAGAGCAAGACATCCGCCAACGGACGTAATCCCGACGCCCACTAGCGAGCGAGCTTACAGTCGACCCAATACGGCATTTTGTGACCGCAACGAGGCGCACTCGGCCCATTTCCGCGCCGCCTTCCGCCTAGATCGCCCCATTTACATGCGATAAATGTCTCCGTTTGATGACAAGCCGCCGCCAAGTTCGCTGTAGGGTTGCGGTACAAATCTTAGGAACGGCCGCTCGATCTGGTTCGGAATTTCGTCGGCGACGAGCACCGTCTCCAAATATCAGGCGCTGTTCGTCCAGCGGTTCTAAATTTGCTCAGTGCGAATTGACCTTTCCTGATCCGATGCATGAGCGCTATCCCGGCGATAGTGACCGACGCGCGCCGAAATCGCTCGAGCCCGAGCATCGCCCCAAGCGGAGCTTGATCGCTCGATGATCCTGTTCAATGAGATTGTTCAAATATTTCGACGATCGTATTTTGGTTCGAGCGCCGCCTCGATGCTCTCCGAGGACTTCACGCGCCGCTCTATACGAGGCCTGATAGCCGTCGAACGTGATTTTGCGTGGCGCGCGACCTCGGTTCGCGAATGCCCCGACGGAAAAACGCTTTGGCCGCGGCGACGTCTCGCTTGGCGCGCAGAAGAAAATCGACAGTCTTTCCTGCCTTGTCGACGGCGCGGCAGAGATAGGTCCAGCGGCCCTTGATCTTGACATAGGTTTCATCCACGCTCGGCCGACTGGGCGAGCGAAGCCGTTCCACCGCCTTTCGAAATTCTGGAGCATATCGTTGGACCCAGCGCATGAGATCGTCGTATGAGCGAGCGACACTCCACGTTCGGCTATCATCTCCACGAGATCCCGAAAACTGAGCTTATAGCGCAGATGCCAACGCACGCATAGAATGATGATCTCGCGATCGAAATGGCGGCCTTTGAAAAGATCGTCGACGCTCAACATCGGTCCTCACCCGTGCAACATCGCTCCTCGTATCGAGCGAGTATGCTCGTCTCCCGCCGTTTGCACCAGAGCCCTGTGGCGCTCGTCGGTTGGCAGGGAGAACGACGAGAGCGAGCGCGCGCCCGTGTCGGCGTCGAATATCGCCACGGCGCCGCCCTGATCCGAATGCTCGGCCGCATCAATTAGGACCTGGCGAAATAACCCGCGCCGTTCGGCGAGCGCCCCTCCGGCGCGGTTGGCGAGCGCTCTCGATAAAGGAACGCTCATTGTGCCTCCGGGCCGACTTTTCCTGCCGCCGGAGCTTGCGCCTTGCTCGCCGTCTGAAGGATTTTCGCGCGCCGATAGGTGAGCCTTTCTCTCTCCTTGCGGCTCAAGTTGGATGAGGTCGCGGCGCGATCGCACGCCTCGATTATCGCCTGGACATTCCGATCCGTCACGTCTTCTTTCGTGAAGCAGGCCTGCCAGCTCACCAGGAGCTGCAGAATGTCCGAGTCGGCCTCGGCGTTTCCTCGCGTCGTCTCGATCATTTTGTCGTGACAGCCGGTCCCATCTCCAATAGCCGGCGCGGGGCAGCTCACTGTCGGTTCGAGCGCGAGCGCAGCGTATGTGGCGGCGAGCCCCAGCATGACGCCTCCGGCGCCGACAAAAGCCGAGCATGCTCGGCTGCGTGCGAAAACAACGCCTCGGAACGCTCTGCGAGCTGGCGGGATTTTAGGAAGCGGGCTTTTTGGGGCTGACATGGCTCCTCACGGCACGACTTTGGCCATCGACGCGTAAGCAGGCGGCGAAGGTGGGATTTCGCGCCGATCGAGACAGCGCGCGCGATCGAGGGAACGCCTCAGAATTGCTTCGGAATCCGCGCTCCCGTCGACTGATCGCGATGCGATGAAGCCGTCGGGGCGCACGAGCAGCGCTCCGCTCGGTCCGAGCCCGGTTCGCGAGAGAAATGCGCCGGTCGGATCATCGACATCCACTCCGATCAGAAAGGCTCTCAACGGCGCGTCTTCTTCGCGAGAGAGCGCTCGCGCGGCCTCGATCCATGCGGATCCGGAGGGACCGGCCAGCAGCACAAATCCTTGTCCCACGAGATCATGCGTCGAAATCTCGACGCCGTTTCTGACGAGCGGAACATGCGCGAGTCGGGACCCGGGCTTTCCGCTGGGATGCAGCGTATCGTCCGCCGGCAGTCCATCGTCTGGCTCGTCCAAGGAAATAGCCGGCGATCGATAGCGATAGCTCATCGCGGCGTCGAGATAGTTGACTCGACCGAAGGCGTCAGAGAGATCGGAGCGGTCCTGACGAAGCCGCTCGACATAATTCTCGGTCGCACGCGCGATCGAGAGCTGCGCGACGGGACGGCGCTCGGCGTCATAGGTGTCCAGCAAAGCCGGGCCGGCCTCGCCTTTGATCACCATGGCGAGCTTCCAGGCGAGATCGGCCGCATCCTGGATCGCTGTTTGGCCGGCAAGTCCTCCGACCGGCGGCATTATATGGGCCGCGTCACCGGCGAGAAACACACGGCCGAGGCTCATTCGTTCGGCGAGCAACGCCGACATCCGCCAGGGAAGGACGTTCAGAATTCTGACGTCGAGATTGGGTTGACCCAACGCCGCGCACACGAGCTTCTCACATCGCTCGGCATCGAAGTCCGACACGGTTTCGCGAGCCGCGTCATATTCGACATTGAGCTGCCCACGGTCGGGATCGTCGCAGCTGACGAAGGCTCCCGTGAAGTCGCGATGACGTAAGTAGCAGAGAAGGAAGCCGCGCTTCCCCATCGCGATCGACAGATCGGCTTGGAAGAGAATGGACACTGCGTGAGACACGCCGTCGAGTCCGATCATGTCGACGCCGAGCGCTCTGCGGATAGCGCTGCTGCTTCCATCGGCGGCGACGAGATAGTCGGCATGGACCATCGTCTCCTCTCCACTCTCCGTGTCGCGCAGACAGGCGCGGACATTGTCCACGTCTTGCGATACACGGATGAGCTCGGTCGAAAAGCGAATGTCGGCGCCATGCGCTCGCGCATGGCGAAGCAGCACCGGCTCGACGCGATCCTGGCCGGCGCTGCAAAGCATTGCCGGCGAGAGCGGGCGCGGATCGAATCCGCCCGGCGTCGCCATTATCTTTATGGGCGAGCTCGTGACCGTCTCAGCGACCATGATCGTCGTGTCGCCGGGCGCAGCTCGCGTGACGAGGCGCAGGTCGTTTTCGAGGCCAGGAACCTGCCGTAGCAGCTCGAGGCTGCGAAGATTGAACCCGTGCGCTCTGGGATGATCGGAGAGCGCGGCGCGGCGCTCGATGAGCCGGCACGGAACGCCGCGGATGGAAAGCATCAGCGCGGCCGTCAGCCCCGCATATCCGCCGCCCACGATCAAAACTGGCGCATGTTCGGATGGCATGGTCCTGCAACCTCCTGCTCTCTCGCGTCGCGTCTTCTCTCGGCGCCCCTCGCGGATCATGGCTTTTCAGAGGGCCGCGTTCGCGCGCACGCTGCTCCTGGGCAGTGTGAGACGCCGCCAGAGCCACAGCGCGCAGATAGCCTCAGGGACGATCAGCGACGTATAGGTCAACGGCGGCGAATCGGCCGCGAGTCCCAACGCCAAAAGAGGCACGGCGCAGGACCAGAGCGCGACGCTGTCCGCTTTCGCGACCTCGGCGAAAGCTCCGCGCGACAGCAGCGCGGCCCTCGTCACATTGGCCGCGTGTCGAAGCGGTAGTGAAACGGCGAGCGCCACGATCAGGGACGACCACCAAGGCCCCTGCTGACCGTACAGATCGCCGAGCAGATCGCGGCTTGTGAACAGCACGAGCGCAGCGAAGAAAGAGACGGGCGCGCCGCGAAGCCAAAGCGCGCGGACGAGCGGCGCGATGACGTCGTCCCCGACGCGCGCCAGTCGGAAAGAGAGAAAGCGCGTGAGCGCCAGCAATGGCGCGAAGACAAGGAGCATCAGCGTCTGTCCGGCGGCATAGGCGCTCAGCCGAGAAATGTCGTAATGTCCGAGCCAGGGGGCCGCGAAAAGCATGACGCCGACCGTTACCGCGAAATGCACCGCGACAGTTCGCTGCGACTCCCACGCCGTCGAACGAAAGAAACTCCTAGCCAAGGAACAGCTCGGAATGTGGAACGGCGCTGCGTGACGCGAAGAGAGGATGCGCCAACACCATATGGACGAGACGATCGCAACGACGAGCCCGCTCGCGAAGCAGCCCCGAAGCCCCAAGCCCAGAACGCCGATGAAGAGGAGATTGCCACCGATCTTCAATGCGCCTTCGATCAATTTCCAGCGAACGATGGAAACGCCTTCGTCCAGCGCATGGAGAATGAGAATGGCGGCGGTGACGGAGAAGCGCAGGGGCGTGGCGACCGTGTACAGGTAGATAGCCGTCTCGATCTGCGCCGCGACTTCGCCCTCGCCTGCCACCAACGCAGCCAATCTGGGATAGAACATGAAGCCGAGAAGCCCGCAGAACAGGCCGCCGATCGCCGAGAGGAACAGCGCGCCGCCGATCGCTGTCGCCCCGTCGGCTGTGCGTCGCCTTTGCGCGACGATGGTCGAGGCGACCGTTCCCATGGCTGTCATCAGCACGAGATCGAGCAGCGCCAGACGCGTGAGAAGAACATAGGCGCTCTGCGCGTCGCCTCCCAGCCACCCCAGCGTGACGATATCCACCTGCAGCACGAGCTGCGTGGAGCCGATACTGACGAGCAATGGCCAATATCCGCGCCAGAAGCCGCTTTCGATCATCGCGGTATCGGCCGCCAGCCGGGAAAATGGCCGAGTCTGAGACTTGGCGTGAAGAAATAGCCGAACAGGCCGTCCGGCGCCGGAAGCGGCTCCTCGAACTCGAGGCGCTCCACCTGGTTCAGGCCGCAATAGACGCTGTCCATCTTCCAGCCGACCACCACTCCATCGATCAGAGGCGTGCCGATCACGACGCCGAGGTCATCGACATTGCGATCATAGCCGAGCCAGCGAGCGGCGGAGGCCGTCATCATCGACAACAATAGTTCCTCGCTCAGCCGGTCCCGAAACTCCGACTGCGCCAGCCATTGATAGACCCACAGAAAATAGGTCCAATCGAAGGACAGCTTCTCCTGTCTGGCCCAGGCCATGAAAGGATGGAAGATCGACGCTCCGTCCGGGCCGGACAGATCGAGCAGCAATGGGCAGGTGTCGAACAGCGTGTGCCAATAGGCGCGAAGGCTTATGTCGATGCGGATATAGGAACGTGACTCGCGTGGATAGGTCGCGAGCCGCGCAGGGTCGATAAGATCGGCATAGAGATCGGCGTCGATTCTAGCTGGCGCAGGCGACAAGATCGGCATGCTCGAGCTCCTGAGTGTGGGGGAATATCTCGCGCAGACGCTGCAGATCGACTGCAATCGAATCATAGTCGATGTTGATGTCGCGCTCGTAGGTGATCGTCGCGCCGGGCTTGTCGAATGACGAGCGCATCGAGGACAGAAATTCGATCGTATCCGGCGCCATCTCTCGATCATGCGCGTCGACGATGACATGAGGCGCGCTGAATGACTGCGCATAGCCCGCGACATGAAAATGCTGCGTCGTCTCGACGATATCGTTCCAGAGGTCGAGCGGCGCGCCGCAATTGTGCTTCGCGCAGACGGCGTTCGATGCGTCGAAGAGAACTCCCGCGCCGGTCTCCTTGGATAGGCGCCGATAAAAGGCCGGCGCATCCCATCCGCCCTCCATGATCGATGGAAAATTTTCGAGATAGAGGCGACGTCCGAGCAAATCCTGCCACTTCTCGACGCGCCGTCGAACGGCGTCGAATTGCGTCTCGTAATCTATTTCGCCCAGGTTGTAGAAGCATCTGCCTTCATGTGTAAAACGTAGCAAATGGTCCGACACGTAGATCGGGTTCAATGCGTCGATGAGAATCCGTATCCGCTTCGCCAGCTTGCCGAGGACCTCGTCGTCACTCTCGAGAAATTTCGAGAACATGATATGAAATGCGATCGGGCAATCGAGAGTCGTCTCCAGCTCTTTTGGGGGGACATGGAGAAAATTGTCGATCAATAGCTCACAATAGTCGATCTGGCGCGCCTTGATCATCCGCTGGACCATGTCGAGGGTCGCGTTGAGCGTGAAATTGAAGCCGATCAGCATATCGAAACAGGCCTCCAAGAAAATGACCGTAGGTCTCGAGACGCCGCCCCCGGCGAATGCGACGGGGGCGGCCTGCCGATCAGGGGCAGAGCGGGCCGCACATCGGGCACGAGCTGCACATCGCGCCCAGACGACCGACGACCGGGAGAACTTCCTTCTTGGCGATCTTGATAGCCATTGCTTCCTCCTGAAAAACGCCGAGTTGAGCCAGTCTGACTGTATTATACAGAATAGACAAAGCAGCGCATCTGCGGCGTTCAGCCATGCGACAAATATATAATGGCTGAAAATTCTCCAATTGCAATACAAAACCGCATATTTTTCTCGCCGTTGGCCGAAAATAGCTGAGTGTAAAAAATATATACATTGCGTACGTAGTATAGATTGCACAAATACATTTTGTGGCGCAGGCCTCCAATGGGCCGGAGACGCGCGCTGAGAGATCGATCCAGCGGCAGCGCTGCGCGTGATTATCGATGAACTCTTCGAGCGTCGCGGTCGTCCCGTCATGCATGCAGGGCGACCGCGCCACAATGTTGCGGCGCGGTCGCCGCTGCGGCGATATCGGCTACGAACGCGAGCGAAGCGGTGCGCGTTTCATTGCTTGCCGCCCACGATCTTCGCCGGCTTGGCGGCGCCGACCTTGAAGACCGGCGAGACGCCGGGCTTCGTCTGCTTGCCGGCGTCGCCAGCGCCTGGAGCGCTTTCCGCGAGATTGAGACCGAGCGCCGAGAAGATCGCCGGGCATTCTGGATCGTCCAGCGCGGTCATGCAGCCGATCGCGCCACCTTTGTCGACAAGAAGATCGGTGTTCTCGAACAGGCGCGTCAGATCGAACTCGACGCGTTGGGTCTTGGGATCGAATCGGTCGAAGGTGACGGTGAAGCGATTCTCGCGCGCGCAGGAGACGATCTCGCCCGTCGCCGGATTGCCCTTGCAGCCCGACGAGCCGAGATGCGTCATCCATATCCGCGTCTTCGAGCCGTCGGACTTGGTGATGTACGGCGCGGGCGGGATGACTTCCACGAGAAGAAATTTGCGGCCGGCCTGCCAGTTCCACGCCATGGCGGCGATGTCGAGCGGCGGGACCGCGGTTTCCGTGCTCGAATGATTGAGCGAGACGATCTTGTCGTCCGCCATGCCCTGGACCGGCACGCCGATCGAGAACTCGAGTCCTGCATAGGCGCCAGCTGGCGCGGTTCCGCCGACCGTCGTGTTCTTTGCGGGATTGGTGTCGGTGCAAGGCGTGTTGCCGCCGCGCGCGTCCTTGAAGTCGAGCAGAGCGACGCCGGCATATTGCCAGTCGTTCTGCGCGAGAGCGACGGGCGTGCGCACGCCCTTCGCGTCGATCAGCTTCACGTCGTGAATATAGAAGCGGGCGTCGTGCAGCTTCGTCTCGAGACGCCCGCTACCGAGATTGGACAGAGGCGCAGCGCAACCGACATCCTTACCATCCGCCGTCAGCGCGAAGCGGAGCGTCACCGCCTGGTCCCGCGCTGCGGCGCCGTGACAGGTTCCGACTGTGAGAGCTGCCATCAGCAGCGCCGCGAGCTTCGACTTTTGTTCCCGCATCATTCGTCGCTCCTACCAGCTGGATCGCACCCTCGTTTCAGTCGGCCGCCGAATTCGCAAACGGACTTAGAACTCCACGCGCAGAGAGCCGAGGAAAGTGCGCGGCGCGCCGGTCTGGATGGTGTAGCGGTCGTAAGAGGCCGGAAAATATCTCGCATCGCCGATATTCTTCACATTCAGCTGACCCGTGACGGTGAGGCCGGCGATCTGCGTCGTGTAGGAAATCATGCCATTGACGATCGCATAGCCCGGCACGACGAAGGAATTCGCATTGTCGCCGAGATAGCTCTCCGAGACCGACACGCCGGCTCCGAGGCCAAGGCCGCGGAAAGCGCCGTCCGCGTCATATTTGATCCAGAGATTTCCGTAATTGCGCGGACTTCCCGCCAGCTTCTTTCCGGTGACGGCGAGCTGGGTCGTGATGAGGGTGAGCGGATTATAGGAGGGCGATCCCTCCACGGTGCGCACATCGTCATGCGTATAATTGGCGATCACGCTCCAATTGTCGTCGATGCGGCCCGTAAGATCGAATTCGAAGCCCTGGCTGCGGGCCTTGCCGATCAGCAGCGTGTTTCGCGTGTTCGTCGGATCGGTATAGGGGACGTTGGACTTGACGATGTCGAAATAGGCCATCGTCAGCGAGAGGCGCTTGTCGAGGAGCTCCGCCTTGATGCCTGCTTCATATTGCTCGCCTTTCTGCGGAGCCAGTGGCGCGAGATTTTGCGTCGTGCCGTTGTTCGCGCCGAAGGACTGCGTGAAATCGCCGAACAGCGAAAGCCAGGGAAGCGGCTGGTAGACGACTCCGACGCGCGGGCTGAAGGCGTTGGAGTAGACATTCACATAAGAGGCGCGCGCGGCATAGTCGGACGTGCCGATCTTGTTCGAGCCCGTTTCCGTCCAGTCGTAGCGGCCGCCGAGCAGCACATGTACCGAATCGTCGAAGAAGGAGAGCATGTCCTGGCCGTAGACGCCGGTCCATTTCTGACCCGCGGCGCCGTAGCTGGCGGTCCCTCGATAGGGATTCTCCGGCAGCCAATAAGTGGGCGCATAAATATTGATCGTGCTGATCGGGCTGAAGAAATAGGTGATGTTCACGGGCAGGTAGGTCCCGAAATAATCATATCCGAACAGCACGGAATGCTCGATCGGCCCGGTCGTGAAACGGCCCTTCAAATCAACATTGGCGCCGAAGCTGTCCTCGCCATAGCCGGGCAGGAAATTCACGACACGGTTCATCACTCCCGTCGCCTGATTGATGCCCAGTATCGAGAGATTCTCGTTGTTCGTGTCGATGTGGTAATAGCTGAGCCGGTTCGTCAGGCTCCAGCCGGGAAGGAATTCGTAAGTCGCATCATAGGCGATGCGCTTGCGCTCGAAGTGGTTCGGCGTCGATTTCATAATGGACGGCTCGCCCAAATATCGGCTCACCGGAATATTGGCCGGAGCGCCGCCGATCGCAGGGAAGGTCGGATAATCGTCGACATAGGTCTTGTTCTGATATTCGAAATCGATGTTCATCTTGAACTGCTCGACCGGACGAATGGTGATCGTCGGCGCGATGAAAAGATTTCGATCGGTCACGAAATTGCGGTAGGAATCGGTGCTGTAGAACTCCCCGTTGAACCGGTAGAGAACGCTCTTCTCGTCGTTCAGCGGCCCAGTAGCGTCGAGAGTCGTTCGTGTCCCGCCGAAGGATTTCACCTGTTGCTGCAATGAATAATAAGGCGTCTCGAGCGGTCGCTTGACGACCAGATTGATGATGCCGCCGGGCTCGCCTCTGCCGAACAGCATGGCGGCCGGACCTTTCAGCACTTCGATCGCTTGCAGATTCGTCGTGTCGAGATTGCGCAGCCTATATTCCATCAGCCCGTTCTTGTAGACGTTGCCGACGGTGTTGTAGAAACCGCGAACCTTGAACAGCTCGATGCCGCTGATCCCTTGCGTCACGCCGCTGACATTGGAGAGCAAGGCGTCGTTGACGGAGATCGCCTGCTGATCGTCCATCGTCTGGCGCGTCACCACCTCGACCGTGATCGGAGTCTTCAGTAGCGGCGTGTCCGTCTTCAGCGTCGAGGGCGCGCGGACGGCGTTGTAGCCGGTGTGCCGATCTCCCGGCCCTTGGCTGCCTGCGCCCGAGCCGGGGCGGCTTGTCGGACGATTGGGCTCGGAGCCGATATCGATCGTCGGCAGAGGCGTGGCGCCGCCAGCGCTCGCATCGTTGCGAGTGTCGCCGGCTTGAGCCAGGACGATCAGCACCGACTTGCCGTTGGGAGACAGCTCGTAGCTCAGCCCCGTTCCCGACAGGACTTCCGACAGCGCCGCCGCGAGACTATGCGATCCCGAGACGCCTCTCGTCCGATACGAGCGGGTCAAGCGTGAGTCATAGACGATGCGCACGCCGCTCGCGTCAGCGACGCTGTTGAGCGCAGTCGAGATGGGGCCGGCCGGAATGTCGTAGCTTCGTACGATCTCGGCGATTTCCTTCTGCGGCATCTGCGCATGCGCTTCGGCGCGATCCGCGTTCGATCCGAATGCGAGAGCGCCCATCGCGGTCAGGATGGCCGTCGCCCCCATCATCCCACCCTTCGCTGACTTGCTGCCGTGAGGAATCCGATCCGACATCTCGTTTTGGTCCTGTCCCGTCTCCTGGCGGCAGACACCACGCCTCCCACTCAGACAAGGACGAACCGACCCCTCCCGCGGGGAGGTCGACGAGCAAAAAAAATCCTCTCTTATCCCGTGAGCACGACGAGATAGCCGAGATCGAGAGCGCGAAGGCCGAGAGCCTTCTCGATCGCGGAGATGGCGGCGATCGGATCTGCCGCGTCGAACACGCCGCTCACGCGCCTTTCTCGGATCGATGGATCGAGAATGAGAATATATCCGCTCAGATAATGTCCGAGCACAGAGACGACCTCGGCGAGCGGCTTGTCGTCGAATATCAGCTTTCCGCGACGCCATGCGGCGACATGGTCGACTTGCACCCGGTATGGATCGACCGCGGCGACGCCCGGCCCAAAAGCGCTCTGCTCGCCTTCATCGACGATGATCGCCGGGCCACCCGTCATGACGCGCACCCGATGCTGCGCGACAGTGATCTCCGTTCGCTCCCCCGTCGTCGAGATGTCGAAGCTCGTGCCGAGAGCCGTCACCGAGCCGCGGGCGACCAGAACGGAAAAGGGCCTGCCGGCGTCCGGCGCGACGTCGAACCAAGCCTCGCCCTTCAGGAGGGTCACATTGCGCTTGCCTTCGTCGAAATCGAGCGAGATGGCCGAGCGAGGGCCGAGCTCGATCCGCGATCCGTCGACGAGCCGAATGGTCCGCGTCTCCGCGACGCCGGTGCGGGTCTGCGCCCTCAACATGATCCAGGCGTCGTCGAAAAAGACATAGGACAACAGCGTTATGGCGAGCCCCGCGAGGACGGCGGCGACGCGAACGCGCCGCGTTCGGCGCGGCGGAAGCACTTCGAAGGCGTCTATGAGCGGCCGCAGGTCTTCGAGATCGCCCCAGATACGGCAAACCTTCTCGAATGCCTCGCGGTTGGCCGGATCATGCGTCAGCCAAATGACGAACGCCTCGCGCTCCTGCGGAGTCGGAGCGCGACTGTCCAGGCGCGTCCACCATTCGATGGCCGCTCTCCGACGGTTCGCCCGATCACGGGGAGCGTCATCCTCCTCCATCTCCGCGCCAATCTGCCTCTTATAGGGCGTTATCGCCGCCATTGATCCACTACTTTAGCAGGACGGATGCCGACAGTGATATAAGGTGGGCGTCTCGATGTGAAAATTTAGTCGAGCGCCGCATGGCACCTCTCCAGCGCCAGCCGCAGATGCTTGAGGACCATGTTTCGGGAAATGCCCAGCCGTTGAGCTATTTCGTCCGGCGAAAGATCATGGAAGCGACGTAAGATGAAGACTTCCCGACACTTAGGGGGCAGGCCTTTCATCGCGGCGTACAGCAAGCGGGCGCTTTCCTTCGCCTCGCAAACTTGTGACGGATCGAGTCCGGTCTCGGCGATCTCGGCCGGGATGTCGCCTGGCGCGACGTGCTTGGCCATGGTCTTGGAATGACGGGAGAAGTCGCGCGCGAGATTGATCGCCGTCGTTCGTAGATAGGCGTCCTCGTCGGCGATCGGTCCGACTTCCCGACGCCGCAGCATCCGCACAAAGGTCTCTTGTAGAAGATCGAAAGCGTCCTCGTAACCGACGCGACGCGTGAGACAGTCGAGAAGATCGCGCTTGTTGCGCTCGAAGAGCTCGCCGATCGAACGGCCATTGGTTCTGAACATGATGTGGCTTCCGCTGGAGCCTCGAACTCGCGATGGCGGCGAAGCGAGAGGCCGCCCGAGCGGGCCCCGCCCCGAACGATTTTCCCGCTCCAGAGCGGGAGAAGCGTTCAGGACAGACGCGGCGGAGCGCGGGAAGAGTGAGAACTCGTCCAGGTCGTAAGGTGACGGTCGATGTCGTCGACGCACGTATCGGCGACGTCGGTCGAGGTCAGAGGGGCGAGAAAATCGGAGACAACGCCGAGGAAGAAAAGCAGAGTAGGCTGATCGTCACGACCACCCGATGCGCAGAGAAGGCAGCATTGATCGGCGGTATGGTGGTCCTGGATCGGCGCTTTTGGATCCGACGCGGAGGCGAGTCTGCAAATCTCATAATTTCCAGACTCGAAAGCGGCGGAGGTGTGAGAACGGAGCGCTTCCACATTGCGCGCATAGGCAAAACTGCTCTGCAATGCGACGAAACAGATCAAAGCGCCGATAATGGCGCTCGCCGATAGTTTTCGCTGTGCGCCCCAGTTCATCATGCGTGATTTGTAAGCCCGCCCCTTGTCATTGGTCAAGTTTAGGAAGGACCGAGAAAGTTCCAGCGCGATCGTCGAGCCGAGCGGACTCGCGAGGAATGCGGCAGGGACAGGAAAATGCCGCCGGGGGCATGGCGACGGTCGTCGCCGACGCAATGACTGACGCTCGCAGCGACATGCCGCGGTCGACGGCATCGGACAAAGCGGCCGCCGCCTTACCTGACGATGAAGAGAGACCGAGCCAAGAGGCCCACGATCGACACGCGGGCGATTCCATTCGGCCAGATCGCGATCGCCGCCTTGTTTCCCTCGGTCTTTCTGAACATCTTCGGACACCCGCGCCGAGCGCCCGTCTTCTCCTCCGCCTGACCGCCTCGACTTCGACCATAGGCGCATTGGTAACTTCCGACGTGAGCTTGTCAACGTCACGAAAGGAAACGTCTGGGCCGGCGGACCAGCAAAAGCTCTTTGTCTGTTGCAGAATCCCAACGTGGCGAGAGGTGCGGACTTTTCCAGCGGTCTTTCCCCCCGACCCAAACCAAGAGCGTCCGTACGTTACGCCCAGTGACGCCGGATCCGGGAATGTCAGCTTCCGGCGTAACCAGACGTTGGCCCTGCGGGCGCGACGGGGCCGCAATGGGTCATAGATCCCACTTCGCGGCCCGACAGGGGAGGTCGCGCCGTCGCTCGGCAAGGACGCGTCGACAGAGCATTGGCGAGGGCGGCGCGTGCTCGACCGCCGTTCTTTTGGAATGCCCCTGTCTCGAATCCCGTTGAAATCCCCGTTGGAATTGACCCGGCCCTTGTCGAGGGCGGCAAAATCAGCGAGCTTGAGCTCCAGAACGACTGGCGTCCTGGCGGATGTCGGCGAGCATTTCCCCCGGCGGCCGACACGAGCCCGTTCCGCCCAAATCGGAAGATAAGGAAACGATGAACATGAAACTCCCGCTGCTGGTCGTCGCCGCTACGCTCGTCTGCGCCAGCCCTGCGCCGGCGCAGGTCAAAGGATTTGGCCCGGGTTTCGACAACTGGAATTTCACCGCGACGAAAGAGGGGAAGGGCGTCACCAATTGCCGCGCTACGCGCAGGGTCGGCGGGCGCGACGACATCATCGCGCTGAAGACAGATCGCAAGGACTATGTGAGCGTTCGCGCTGAAGACCGCAAAGGCCGCTGGGCCGAATCCTTCATCGTCCCCTTCCGCGAGCCGTCCAATGGTCAGCAATACCCAGGCACGGTGGAAGCCGACGGCAAGCGCATGTGGATGTTGGTCGACCGCAATTTCATCGAGACCATCATGCAGCGCGGCGGCTATGACCTTTACCTCGGCGGCAGCGAGGACACCGACAAGGCGCCGCTCGGCAGTCAGGCGGCCAAGGCCTTCATTCGCCTGAAGGAATGCATCGTCGCCAACGGAGGTTGACCGCCGTCTGGATCGTGATCCAGCCAACGCAGGAATTGATAATGAACGTGTTGAATTCGGGCGCTCTCAGGAGTGCTGAACGCATGTATCGCTGCGCCTTGGTCGGGCTGGCGCTCGCGGCGAGCCCGATCATGCTGCACTCGGCGGCGGCGCGGCCGGTGCAATGCAAGCTGACGGTCGACGGCAAGAGCTTTACGAACGGCGATTGCGACTTCGAAGCGCTGGGCAAGGACGGCTCTTTCATTCTCAGAGCTAAGAGCGGCATTTTCGTTTACGTCACGGTCAACGCGCCCGGCGTCGCGGACGCCAGTTGGAATGAGCAGCCTTCATCGACGCATGCGCAAGCGCCGCTCGGTGAAGTTCGCCAGCAAGGCGCTTGCTGGTCCAATAAGCGCACGATTCTCTGTGCGTGGCAGCCTGGCCAAGCGCCGACGCGCCCGACCGCCGAGGTCGTCCCCCCAGTGGCGACGCAGGCGACGGCGCCTCGCATCGCGACTCCCTCTCTCGAGGCGGCGGAGCAAAAGGCCGGCCTGCTGACGCTGTCGGGGATGCGCAGCGGGACGGCGTGCATGATCGCGGAAAGTCCCAAGAAGGGCGCGCATCTGGTGATCGGCAAGGGAGACGAGTGCAGCGGGCCGAATGCCCATTTCGTCCTCGGCTCCGACAATATCGTTCAACTCGCACAAGCTCCCGATTTCTGCGTCGCCTCCAAAGATCGTGCCGGAGAGCCCGCTTTTGTCGGTGAGTGCGCCACCGCCAGCCTTCTCGTTTACAACGCAGACGAGCGATCCGTCGGCGCCGTGGCCGGCGAAGCGCTTTGCCTCGGCCTGAAAGGGCGTCCCGAGGAAAGCCAGATCGCGTCAGGACAGCCCTTCGTCAGCAAGACCTGCGCGAAAGCGCTCGACCAGACGCTGAGCTGGCAAGGCGTGAAAGGCGCAGCGCAGCCCGTGGCCAACGCGACGGCGCCGGCAAGTGCGCAGACGCAAACCGCGGCCAGCGGTCTTTCGGCCTCGAGCTTCAAACCGGTCTCCAACGATGACCTGTCGAAGCTGGATTTTGGCGGGTGCAGCTTTACCTTGTCGCGCGGCCACGACATGCTCGTTCTCGTCGACATCGAACATCCCAAGAAGAGGGCGGTCTTCAAGATCGACGGCAAGCTGACCACCATCGAGGCGTCCGCCGCGAGCCCCGGCGCCTATTGGACAGGGAATTCGGGTGGCGCGGTTTTGCGTCTGATCAAGGGCAAACGCGATCCGAAATACAAGAACGACGGCGGCGGCCAGGGCGGCGACGGAAGCCTCGAATGGAGCGGCCCCGGAGGCGCGGGCGCGTTGCCGCTGCGGTGGGAGGAAGGTTGCTGAGCAGCAGCCAACAGCGAGAGCGGAGCTTGCAGGCGTCATCTGCGGCAGTGTGGCGGCGTCCGCTCTCGATAGGTGAAGTCGCTTTGTCAAAGGCGGCAAATTTGGGAAGATTCGAGCGGGGATCGCCCGCCAGATCGAGTTCAAAGAGGGTGAAGATGAAAAAATATGTCGCGTTATCGTTCGCTCTCGGGGTTTTCGCCAGCATAGAGGGCGCATTGGCGATGCCTAACGATCCGGATCAGTCGCCGGCCGCTCTCGGCACGGTCTGGAACGAGACTGAAGCCGGATGGCAGGGAAGCTGGACCCGTGTCGGGAAAACCGAAAAATACAAAGCAGTCTGGACGAAGGGGGATCGCGAGGTCCGCGCAGATTTGACGATGAGCATCACCGGCGATGCGGTGTCGATCGTTCGCCGCGACACATCCGGCCCAGGCGTCGGCAAGGGCTGTCAATACAGCGGAACGATCAAGGGCTCCAACGTCACCGGGCAGTACAGCTGCGACTGGGCGAAAGGCCCCAAGCCTTGGTCCGCCAATATCCGATAGGACGAGGTTGCCACGGCGCTCGCGATCATGACGATCACAATCGGCCTGATCGATGACATAGGGGTCGCTCCTTCTCGTCCGTCTGCCGGCGCTTGCGTCTTTGGCGGAAACTTTGATACAAGTCGAACGGTCTAGTTCAAGCATCGGAAAAGCTTGATGGAAATGGTTCACTCGAGGGATGTGGCGAAGCGTTCCATTCGAGCATCGGCCTCCGGCGCGACCGGGGCGCCCAAGTGTATTGGAGCAAGCAGTGTGAATTGGAGCAAGCAGTCTTGAGAAACGGCCGCCATTTGCCCGTCATCCTCGCTGCGCTGGCGACGAGCCTTTGCGCTCCCGAAGCCAATTCCGCCCCGCGCGCCGGAGCGCCGGCGGCCGAGGTCGTCGCGACCGCCGCGGATATAGAAGAAATCGCGCCGGGTCTGTTCCGAAACTGGGAAAAGCTGTCCCATGACTGGGCCTTGCTTCACTTCACGAAAGACAAGGCCGGCAAGACCGTCGTCGGTTGCGACGCGGTGAAATTGACCGGTTCGGAGATCGGCTTGCGAGTCTCTGTCGACAAGGCCAGCCGAGCGCTCACTTATGGCTTCATGGGCGTTGGAACCGGGCTGATCACGAAGCCCGTCAAAGTGACCTATTGGTTCGACGACGACATGGCGGGCGCGCAGACGATCGAGGCCAGGATCGTCAAATCGCCGGATGACATGGAATGGCTGAGCGCGTCGCAGAGCGGCGGCGAGACCGGCCTAAAAGACAAGCTGCGGACGCTCACGAAGATCACTTTCGCTTATCCGGACGAAGGCAAAAAGCGTAACCAAGCCTTTCCTCTGGCCGGCGCGAACACGGCGCTCGAAAAGCTCTACGCCTGCATCGGCTCGAACTGAGTTTCGACCGCGATCCGAACGCGATCAGCGTACAAACAGGAGCAAAAAGACGTGACCATTCGCCAGTCATTCGCCGTAGGAATCGTCCTCGCAGCTCTCGGTTCTCCCCTATCGGCCTCGGCGGACGAGACGGCCTTCGAGCAACTGGGCCGCTGGTCCGTCGCCGCTGTCTCGAACGGCGGCAAGTTCGCCTATTGCTCCGCGGATGTCGACAATGGGAAAGTGCAGCTTCGGCTCGCCACCAATGGCGACACTTGGCGCGTCGGCGTTCCCTATTACGAAAGCAAGAAGAAAATCGCCGGCTATTACGGCTTCGGCGACGCCGCCGAGCAGGCCGACTTCAAGGTGTCGGAAGAGGGCTGGGCGTTTCTGGCCATCGACAGCGACCAGTTGAACGCGTTTCTGAGCAATCCGTCCTTCTCGATCAATCTCGATCGCGGCTTGCAAAGCTGGAAGCTGTCCGGCGCCGGCGCCGCGATCGAGAAGGCGAGCGCATGCGCGCGTAGCAAAGGCCAGAAGCAGGCGGCGGCCGCTGTATCGCCGACGCCCGGGACCGGCCGGGACTGCCCGCCGCCCGGCAAATACCGGTCGCAGAACAGCGCCCGCCCCGTGACGGTGACTTTTTTCAACGGCTCGAAGCGTCCGGTCGAGATATACTGGATCGGGTTCGATGGGCAGTGGAAGAAATACCACACGCTCGGACCCGACAAAAACGTGAACCAGAAGACCTTCGCGACGCATCCTTGGGTCGCGACCGACGCGCGCGGCAATTGCTTCCGCGAGGTGTTCATGCCGGACCCGGACGGCGGGCCGGAGAACAACAATTTCCAAGTCTGGTTCGATTGACCGTGCTGGCGCGCGGACGCGAATCGATGAGGCGGGACTGAAAATGTCGGTCGGGCCACAAAGCTGAGGACGGAAGATGATCACGTGGCGCAGCGCGATGATCGGCGTGAATTTTATGGCGGTGACGCCAGCGTCGGCGGAACGGCTTCCGGCGTTCGGCAACGGCGAGATGTCTTGCGGCGAATATGGCAAATGGGCAGTCTCGATCATCAAGCGCGCGCAAGGCAAGGGTTGCGATGTGCGTCGCAACAATGAATGGCTCGACGCACCACGCCATGCGCGCTGGTGTCTGGGCCAATCCCCTCAATCGATGCAAAAGGGGCGCTCATCCATATTACCGGCGTCGCGCATCGCTGCGCGCGCCAGGGCGTCGACGTCAGGTAGAGCAGCAAAAATCGTGCTCACGAAGTCGCCCACCGCCGAGCGCCGCCCTGATCACGGGCGCCGAGCGGAGCGCGAGCACGACGCCATGGGCCAACAGGAGAACCGTGTCTTGAAGATAGTCGCGAAAATTCTTTCCGCCGGCCTCGCCGTGGCCTTCGTCGCCGCTGCGTCGCAAAATGCGGCGGCCATGCCGAACGACCCGGATCAACCCGCCGTGAAAGGCCAATTCTACCAGCAAAAGGGCCAGCCGGCGGTGATGTACCAATACACCGACTCTCTCTGATGCCATGTGTATAGCCCGGACCAGATGAATGCCTATGGCGGCTTCGCGCAGGTCAAGAAAGTCCCTGTGCTCGCGATGGTCGGTCGGCAGACGGGCGATTGCGGCTGGCCCAATGGATTCTACCGTCGCAGCAACGAACCTGCCGTCTACCGGCTCAGCGGACAGGGCGTCGCCCCGAACATCGGCGCGGACATTTGCCATGTCGTCAACGAGCAGCAGATGGCGGCTTTTGGCGGTTTCCGCAAGGTCGTCGTCGTGGAGCCGATTTCGGACCTCGGCCGGGGGCGTCGCGCCGTGACGGAATGCAAGAACCCCTGATCGCAGGCGCGTCCGGCGCGTCTGCGCGGTCTCCGCTCAGCCGAATTTTCGATGGGTCGGGTCGTGCAAAAGACGTGGCGCTGCTGCTTCGGTCCAAAGTGGCGCAGCTTCCGCGAATGCCCGCTTGGGGTAACAGTTCCCCCGTCGCCGTCGGGAAGGGGGAACTCGCGCCAATAGCGGCCATTTGTCTGGGCGACCCGGAGGTCCGCTTTTCCTGGATTTCGCGGGCCTTCGCGGAACGGATCGGCTGGCTATAGACACCCGAAGCCTGCGCGGTCCGGCTAAAGGTCTCTTGGCGAGTTTGTGTCCCCGACGGCTGGCGGCGGCCGACTTTTTCGAAACCGGTCCAAATGTGCCGTCAGGATTTCCGGATCCAAAAGCCTCATCGCCGGATTTGAGCCACCACGAGCCTCGCGGTTTCTCGTAAGTTATTCCTCCGCGGCGAGCTGCCGGGCGTCGGAGAGAACCTTGACGGCAAGTCCGGCAACTCCAATCGCGGCGAGGATCAGAATCGCCGTATCCCGCCGAGTCGGGGCGTCATTCGTGGCCGCGTCGATACCCCCAGCCTGCGCGACGAATGGCCACGTGGCCATGAGAATGCGAAACTCGGTCGGGGCCGAGACCGATGTCGCTCATTGGCCGCGCGTGAAGCGCGATCGTCCGTACGTAATTATAGGCCGAGAACAGCAGATAGCAGGCGAGAATGAATGACGCCGACCTTGGTCAGGCGCAGAGGCGTGACCGAGTCGGGCAGCGCCGCGACGATCACATCGGCGAGCTTTTGTTCACTCGCGGCGAGGAATCGCCGATCGAACTGTTCGCCACGCTCGCTTATGAGATACGCCACGCTGCACTCCATTTGTTCGCTTTACGCGCCGATCTTTCCTTCGTTCGACTTATCGCCTGACGCCACCTTGCTCAGAAGGTGAAGCCGACCTGCAACAGCCCCTTTGTGTGCCGGTCGTAGGCCGTCGCGCCGCTGTTCGTCCCATAGGTGTGCGCGGCTTGCGCCTTCAGCACCAGAAGACTGCCGCCGCCAATGTCATAGGTCGCATAATAGCCGACGCCGACATCATTGACGCCCGTATAGCTGCGCTGCGTTGTCGTATAGGAGCCATTCTCCAGCCAGACTCCGCCTATGTCGGTGAAGACGCCCAGCGCATGGCGGTAATTCTCGATCTGCGGCAGCGCATATTTCAGTTCCGGCGTCACGATATAGCCGCTGTCGCCGGCCAAGCCTTCGTCGAATGAGCGCACGCCCCAGAAGCCGCCGAGACTGAACTGCTCGCTGCTGTCGAGATTGCCATAGAGCGCCTTCTGCGCGCGCAGATAAGTCGACAGCGAGAATTTCTCATCGAGTGCGATCGTCGCATTCACCGAGAGATTGATGCGATAGAAATTGCCGACCGTGTCGGCGCCGGCGCGGTTCTGAATCTTCTGCGTCACATCGAGATAATTCACATAGCCCGAGGTGAAGGAGAGCGTCGAGCTCGTCGCCAGCGGCAGGCCGAACAGATCTTGCGCCGTGTCGCGCGTCACGCCGAGCGTGCCGAGGGCAATGTTGCGATTGGCGGTCGATGTGTCGGCGATCTTGTCGTTCAGCCACTTGTGGGTGAAATTCGCCCAAATGGAAATGCTCTCTTCGCGCTGACGCTGCAAGGCGTAGCTCAGAGTTCCGGTGAGCGCATAGGCGCTGCCGGTGGCGTCGAGATCCTTATAGGTTCCGCCGAGCGCATAAGTGGTGCGATAGGCGCCGATCTCGGCGCGCAGACCATCCGGCCCGAGCGGAAGCGAATAAGCGACGCGGCCATTGGCGAGCGCAGCGCGCTCGGAGACGATCGCCGAGCCCGACAGACGATCGCCGAAGCCGAGCGGCGAATTAATGTTGAAGCCGCCGTTCAGGCGATCGCGGCCCGTGTAGGGCGAGCCGAAATTATCGCCGAGCAGATAGCCTTCGACGCGTTTTCCTTCCGGCACGGCGAATTGAAAGTCCGACGTCTCCTGCGCCTTGCCGGGCGAGACGACGATGCGCGGCACGCCGGCGCCGGGGAGATCGGAGACGAGCAGCAGCGCGCGCTCGAGGGCGTCCTTGTGGATGAGCGCTTCATCCTCGAGCGCCGTGTCGACGACGCCTTGCAGAAAGTCGGTGTCGACGGCCGAAGAGTTCTTGACGAGCACGCTGCCATATTTGCCGATGACGAGCTTGATCTTCAACGATCCGCTGCGCGCATCCTGCGCCGGCACATAGGCCTTGGCGACGAGATAGCCTTTGGCGCGATAGAGCAGCGTGACTTTATCTGCGGCGCCATAGATATCGCCGAGCGTGAGCTTGCGGCCTTCATAGGGCGCGAGAATCTCGCGCAGCTCGGATTCTTCGACGAGCAGCGGCCCCTCGACAATGAAATGCTTGACGAAGAGCGTCTCTTTGCTGGCGAGAGTGAAGCGCGGTTCGGCGATCTGCGGCAGCACGGGCGCGCTCGGACGCGGCGCCACAGGCCGCGACTCTTCCGCCTGACGGACAGCGTCGCCGATATTATAGGGCAGAATGGGCGTAGGCGCGCTCTGCGCGAAGGCCTGCGGCGCGGCGAGGAGGAGGACCGGCGCGGTGACGCGGGAGAGAAGAAGAACACGAAGTTTCATTTGGATCGACTTTTCTGATGGAAGCGGTTCACTGGGCTTTCGGCGCGGGCGCGAGATCCCTGCTATTGGGACCGAGGTCGAAATGCTGTCCGTCGACCTCGATGCTGCGGATGCGCGCGCGATAGCCGGCGCCGGGCGAAGGGGCATGGGTCCCGCGCGCGCCGCCCGCGGTCGCCGCGGATGCATGGCGCGCCGGCGCGTGCGCGGCTGGAAGCTGCGTCTGCGTCGACTCTTGGCCCGTGAGATTATCACCGACATTCGCCGAGGCGTTGGCCGAGGCGACGGCGGCTTTGCCGGCGGCTGTCGAGGCCGCCGCATTCTGTCGCTTCGTCGCGGCGACTTCCGCGGCGTTGGCGATCACATTGCCGGCAGCCGCGGCCGTCCGCTGCGTCGCGGCGCGCTGCGCGGCGGCGCGCTGCGCGGCGGTGCGCGCCGCCGCCTTCTCGTCACGATAGGTGCTGTTGGTGACCGCGCCCGTGCTGGTGTTGCTGCCGATCAGCGATCCGCCACCTTCGTTCACGGTTCCAATTGCGCTAGAGTTGCTCACCGTGCCAATGCTCAGCTGAGTGGAGCCGTTGAAGCCGATCAGGCCGCCGACAGCGCTCACTCCGAAGACGTCGCCCGACGCAAAAGCATTGCTGACGCCGCCGACATTCATGCCGACAAGCCCCCCGACCTGGTTTATTCCTGTCACATTGCCGCTCGCGGACACGTGGTCGAGCGTGCCGCCGTTCGTTCCCGCGAAGCCGCCGGCCTGTTGTCCTGCGGTGGTCTCCGCGGCGGGGCCGCCGACATCCTTCGCCGTGACATCTCCGCTGGCGGTGGAGTTGCTGATGACTCCGCCGGCGGCGGCGCCGGCGAAGCCGCCGACGGCATATTGCCCCGTCACATTTCCGGTCGCGCTGGAGCCGGTGATCGTCCCGAAGTTGGTGCCGACCAGCCCTCCCACCTGGGTGTAGCCGAAGACATTTCCGGAAGCGCTCGAATTGGTGATCGAGCCTGATCCCAATGCGGCCAGTGTCGAATTGGGGACGAGGTTGCCGCCGACCAGACCGCCGACGTTCTGACTGCTGTTGACGGCGTTTCCCGTCACATCGCCGCTCGCGTAGGAGCTGTCGATCTTTCCGCCGTAATTATAGCCGACGAGCCCGCCGATATAGTTGCCGGGTCCCGAGACATCACCCGTCGCATAGGAGTTGACGACCGTGCCGATATAGCTGCCGTTCACCCCGTTCTGGCCGACCAGCCCGCCGAGGGCGCTGCCGTCCACGACTCCGCCGTTGTTCGCGAGGACGGCGTCGGTCGCTCCGAAGGCCACATCTCCCGTCGCATAGGAGCTTTTGATCATACCCCCGTAATTGAGCCCGACGAGGCCGCCGAAAGCGGTGCGCACCGTGCCGGCGGGAGCGGTGCGGGCGGTCACCTCGCCCATCGCATAGGAATTGCTGATGACGCCATTGGTCGCGCTATTGGCGTAGTTCGATCCGACCAGGCCGCCGACGTTGTACCAGCCGGAGACGTCCACATCGGCCCAGGAATCGGTGACATATCCATATTGGTTGCGCGCGACGAGGCCGCCGACCGGCGAGGTGCCGATGACCGTGCCGGTCGCATAGGCGTTGCTCACAGTGCCCCAGCTGAGCCCGACCAGCGTCGCGGCATAGCCGGAGCTCATATAGACATTCGCATTGACGAGGCCGATATCGCGCACCGTCGCCGATGTCGCAGAGGAGGAGCCGAGCGTGCCGATGAGCGCCGCGAAGCCAGTCGCCGTGGTGTCGTTGATGGTCAGATTGCTGATCGTATGGCCGAGGCCGGCGAGCGTGCCGGTGAGCGTGCCGATCACGGCTTTGGAATAGGTCGTGCCGGAGGCGTCGATATCCTGCGCCAACGCATAATATCCGGTCGCTGTTACGCTCGAATAGGCCGCCAGATCGGCCATGCTGTGAAACAGCGTGTAGGCCTTGCCGTTGATCGTGAGACTCGCGCTCGTCCCGCTCAATGTCACCTTCGCGCCATTGTCGATGTCGACATAATAATTGGTCCCCGAGGTCGCGCTGCCGGCCGAGGCGTAATTGCCGTAATTCATCACGAGGCCGGCGCTCGTCCCGGTCGCGGTGATCGGCGCATTGACGTAGATGTTGTTGGTCGCATTCAACGTGAGGATCGTGTTGCCGGACCAGCTCACCGCGCTATTGACGTAGATATTGCCGTCCGTCCCGCTGCCGCTCGTCGACCAGAGCGTGATATTATTGCTCGCGAGCAGGCTGCCGAGCAGCGTTCCGGTGATGTCGCCGCCGGTCCCGATGGTGAAGCCGTCGGGATCGATGATCCACGAGCCGGTCTCGCCGGTGGAGGAGGCCGTCGTCACCGCGGCGCTGTCGGCGATCGTCACCTTATTGCCGGAGGTCTCGATGGTCCCGCCCTTGCCGCCATTGGGAGCGGAAGCGTCCAGCGTGCCGGAGACCTTGGTCGTGCCGCCCTGCGCCAGCAGCTTGATCTTGCCGATCTTCACGCTTCCCGTGGATGAGGAGCCGCCGGTCAGATCGGCGAGCGTGCGCGCCTGGATGATTCCGCTATTGTTCACCTGCGCCGAGAGAACCGCATCGGCCGCCTTGGCGGTCATCACCACATTGCCGCCGTCGGCCTTGATCAGTCCCTTATTCTCGACGAGGGCGTCATAGGTTCCCTTGTCGATCGTCACATCGAGCAATGAATCGCCGCTGAAATTGAGCGTGATCGCATCGCCCGAGGCGAGCGCGATCGTCCCCAATTTGGCGTTGATCGTCCCTTCGTTGGAAACCGTCTTGCCCAGCAGGGCGACATAGCCGCCGTCCGCGGCGCTGATCGTCCCCTTATTGACGACGGAGGCGGCGGAGGAGCCGGAGAAAGTGTAGTTTCCGGCCATGAAATTGGAATTGGAGATGTCGAGCGTGGAGGCGACGAGCCCGCCCACATTCACCTGGGCGTCCTTGGTGAACATAATGCCGTTGGAATTGATGATGAACACCTTGCCATTGGCGTTGAGCGCGCCGGCGATAATGCTCTGCTCATTGCCGACGACGCGGTTGAGCGTGACGGCGAGCGCCGAGGGCTGATAGAAATTGACCGTCTCGCCCACGCCGATGGAGAAGGTCTGCCAATTGATGATGGCGCGATTGGTGGATTGGGTGACATTGGTGACGCTGGTCGTGGAGGAGATGGTCGCCGCGCCGTCGACCACGACGCCGCCCGTCGGATTGGCGAGCGCCCGAGGCGGCGCCATCAGAGCGGCAATCGCCGTCATCGTCGCGAAAGAAACTTGCATGCCTCGCGCGCGATCGGAAAACGGCGGCCGGCCGGCCAATCGCGATGGGGATGTCGCGGCACATGACTTGCTCTTTTTGGGGATCATCGGGGCGTCTCGGGATTTCGACAATATGTATCTGTGTTATATTATGAATGGCGAAGCCTCAGTCAATTAAAAAAAATCAGCTGCGCGTGAGATTCGCGTGACAACCATGGAGCATGGACGCAAATAATCGAGGGCATATTGCAAGCGCGAAAGCGTTTGCATCTATTTCAGGCGGCGCTGGGCCAATGCTTGACTATCACGCAGGCCTTTGCCTGTTTCGAAGTCGGCTCTTGACGCATTTTAATTCAACCCGGGCCGCGGATTTTTGTGCGTAAATATAGTATGGATAAATAGTCCGGTGGCGCGCGTCGATTATGGAGGTCTTCGCGTTCACATAGCCCGAGCCATATTTCGGCGTGGCGGCGTTTCGCTGAGACTCGACGCTAAAAAGCGCCGCCGTAGCTCGACTACGACGGCGCCTCTCGTCTCTCGCGACCGCTCGGAAACAGCAGGCGGTTCCTCGTTGATCCGATTACGGGAGAATATAGCAATATTGAGTGATGTAACCTTGAGCCGTCGATCCCGTCAGATAGCTGATGAGATTGGCCAGCACAGTGTCCTGGGCGGAGGTGCGGCTGCTATTCACGACGCCGACCGCATTCTGGACGATTTGACTGTACGGATGAGTTGTGTCGTTGTAAGGATATTCTTTGTATGAATAGGTATTTCCTGTCGCATTGAAGGTATATGTGTTCGTCGAAGCATCATATCTGCAGACCTTCGATTTTGCGATGAAGCCTTGCTTGTTGGTGCCGTTCGCCACGGCCGTATAGGTGTTGTCGATATTGGTGGCAAACGACACGTTGCAGCACGGGAGCGAGCCCGATGATATGCTCCACGGAGATTGCGACAGCACGGTGCTGGCCGCGACGCCGTAAGGCGCTTTGCTCGGGTCGGCGATCACCAGACTGTGTGGGAAGCTGCCAGATACCAGCGATTCGAGTCCCGCGCTGACATTCAGACTGGAACCGGCGTTGGTGGAGGACCATAGCAGAATTTCGCCCTTGGCGTAGGTGAACGGCGTGCCCGTCGCCCATCCGGCGGACGCGACGGTCGCAGGATATGATGTGTCGGCAGACAAGAACAGATCATATCCCGGGCTGTTGCCGGACGTGATAGCGGTGGTGATGACTCCCGAGGATGCCGAGGTGATGACGAAAGTGTCTCCCGGATAGTCGCTTTCGAAGGCGGACTTGATGTCGCTCAAGGTTCCGGCGAAATTCGCCGCCACCGCCACGTTGATCGACGTCGCATTTGCCGACGAGTCCATCGTCAGTGTGAGAAACGACACGCCGAGGGCCAGCACGGCGCTATATTTGCTAGGCATATTGCTACCTCTCTCGCGATAAAACGTTCACGACGACGATATGTGTCGCCGCAAAGTTGTCCAATATGTTTTGTAATTGCCCGGTTGCGACAGATTTATCGCTGCCGTCGAGCAATATATAACTACGATACATTACGCATATCTGTCAAGGCGAGCATTTGGGCAAATTTACAACATCGGGGCGACAGCCTCGCTCGGAGACCGGAGCCGCAGGACTAGCGCCTCCAGTGTGGTAGATTTCCTATTCACTCTCGGCATTCTGGCGACCGCTGAATGAGACCCTGATAGGTCGTTACGTGCTTATCTCTCACCAGTCCCCTCATATAACGCCTCGTGCTGCGTGGAAGAACGATACTGCAGCATAATTGTAGTTATATTAATTCATTACACTGTAAATATTATTTGGTGTGTATTCCTAATGCGCCACAGAAAATTTATTTCTGCTCCCGCTCGTCGAGGCATATTCTAAGCTGTCGTCCAATATAATGCTCACTATATTCGCAGATCGTCAGCGCGGGTGCCTGTTCGCTCGGCAGATGATGCACGCTATTTTTGTTTTTGCAGGGACGCCATGACATATAACAGCGCTGTATATCGTTTGGGCGTCTCGGCTCTTGAGAGACGCCGGAGAAGGCGGCCGCGCCTCTAGTCGCCGTCGAGGGGCGGCGGCGGCGGCGTCGAAGCTATTCGTGAAGAGTGGGATCGAGGCAAGAACAGCGCAACGGCATGGATGCGCGCGTTTCGTTCGAACACGATGCGCTGCGCTGCGATCTCCAGCACTCGCCATCCTTCGATTTCGTCGCCGCGCTGCAGGCTGCGCACCTTCGCCGGCAGACCTGTCTCGACAATCGCGCGATGTCCTTTCTCGTCGTTCACGACGCCGACCAAGGTGAGAGATGGCGGCGACGGCGGGGGAGGCGGCGGCGTCTCGCGACTCGGAGCCGCGGCAGGAGCCGGCGGACGCCGCGTCGCGGCGAACAGCGGGCGCTGCAGCGTTGCCGCGAAATCCTTCAGCTCGTGGCGCGCGAGCGGATTGGCCGAGGTGCTTTCGCCGGTCTGCTGCGCTTCGGCGACGGCGCAGGCCGCGATCAGGGCGAGCGTGTGGTAAAGCCATCGCCTCATATCCGAGTCCTCCGCCAGAGAGCGCGCAAATCCAAGGTGACGCGCAGCGCGGGCGGCTCGGCGCCCTTCTGGCCGCCGCCTTGTGGCGAAATGGAGAGCGTATCGACGAACACATAGGGCGCGCCGGTCTCGAGCTCGTAGAGCAGCTTCTGCAAGGGGGCGAGACCCAAATCGAAGGTCGCTCGGAGCCGCACCACGTCGGACGTGTCCTCACGCGTCGTCGGTTGCGTGGCCGATGTCGTGACGCTCGCATGCTGCGCGACGACCAGCCTCGTGAGATGGGCCTGCAACAAGGCGCTCGCCTGGCCTTGCGTCGGCGCGGCGAAAAAGGCCGCCTCGGGCGCGATCGCTGCTTTGCCGCCTCGGGCGCCGCCGCGGCCTTGCGCCGCCTCCACCTGCGCGAGAATAGCGCGCCGCTGCGCCGCCTCCTCGGCGGCCTCGCTCCAAGAACCGAGGGCGAAGACCGCGGCGGCGGCGAAGCAAGCCACGAGAAGTGCGAGCGCGCCGAGCGCGAGACTCTGTTCGCGATCGAGCTCGAAATCGAAATCGCTCCGCATGGATCACTTTCCCTTTTTCGTGGCGGCGGCGAGCTGCGCCTCTATGCCGAAGCGAAACAGTCTCCCGTCGGAAGCGCGCGTCGTCGGAGCAGAAAAATGCGCGTCGAAGAATCGTCCGGTCTTTTCCAGAGCGTCGATGAGCGGCGGGGCGTCTTCGGCGAGCCCGGATATGCGCAGCTTGCCGCCCTCCAAGCCGAGGCTCTCGAGAAAGGCGTTGTCGGGAATGGCGCGCGTGAGCGCGTCGATGAGAGCGACGGCGGGCGTCGAGGCCTCTTTCCAGACCCAGGCGCGCTCGGGCGGCGGCAGAGCGGCGACGACGGCTGGGTTCTTGGCGGCGTCGGCGCGCTTTTGCAGCGCATGGGCGCGCGCCGCGAGCATCGACGCCTCTTCCTGGAGCGCGTTGGCGGAAAGCGACGCGCCCAGCACGGTGAGCGCGCAGAGCGCGACATAGGCGGCAATCCCGCCGCCGACGAAAAGCCGCATGCGCCGACGCTGCGCCGCGTCGCTCGGCGCCGCCCCCTTCGCCCAGAAGATGATGGGCTCGTGGGACGTGTCCGCGGCGGCGACGACGCGATCGACGGAAAGCCCCATTTCGGCGAGCGCGGCGCGCGTGGCGTCGATATCGGCTTTCCGCGCGATCAGCACCCGCGCCGTCACACGTCCGGCCTCCGCCGGCGTCGCTCTATAGCCGTGCAATATCTGGCCGACCGGCCAGGGCGAGAGACGATCGAGCTGATTGAAGATGACGCCGGCCAAAAACTCGCGCGCTTGCGCCGGCGCCGCCAGAGTGCGCGTGACGGTCATCTCGCGCGGCCATTCGAGCAGCACGAAGCCGCCGCGCGCATGTTGCAGGATCTCCTCCGGCAAGGTCGCGCCAATCGGGGCGGCGGCGAGTGGCTGCGCATCGGGATCGGCGCCCGAGCGAAGCAGAATTCGATCGCCCGAGCGTGTGACGCGCAACATATTCCGGTTGCGCCGCGCGTCCGCGAGACGCAGGAGGAGGCCCGAGAGAATGTCCAGCCAGCGGACGAGAATGTCGAAATTCGGCATTTCAGCGCGCCTCCGAAAAGCCGCCGGCATAGGCCGAAGCCCGGGGCGATTGGCGAAAGGCGAGCACTCGATACGGCTCGCTGTCCTTCGGCAGCGTGACGATGATCGCCTCGGCTTCGGAGGCGAAGCCGTCGGCGAGCGCAACCGCGATCTCGAGCCTCGCGACGCTGTGATCGGCGGGTTTCACGTAACGCGCAGCGGGACCGAGAATTCGCTCGTAATCTGCCGCCTCGAGCGACCGCTCCGCGCGCGCTTCCAGCAGGCGTTCTACGCGCGACAGCGTCATTTGCGGCAGAAGCCGGAGCGTCTCCGCCGGCGCGGTCGCGGCGTTCACCGTCTCCTCGCCGAAGACGGTGACATAAGGCGCGACGAGACGCGCATATTCGGCAGGAACGCCGGGAATCTGCGCCAATTGGTCGACATTGGTGAAGCTCTGGTCGAGATGGCGTCTTTCGGACGATTCGGGCTTTTGCGCCACCTTTGGAGCGGTCGCTTCGGCCGAGTCACGCTGGCGCGAGATCGCCAGCGCCGCGGCCTCTGCGTCCGGCGCCCCGAGGCCGGCGAGCAGAGAAGCGAGCGTCTCGACCGGCGCCTTGTTGATGTCGATACGGCCGAGCTCGTCGCTGATCCGCACGCGTCCCTCGCCGTTCCGCAGGGAAAAACGCGTCTCGATCGGAAGCAGCGGCCGTCCGCGATATTTGATCAGCAGATCGGCGCCCGCCTCTATGCCGGCGGCGATCAGCGCCTCCGCCTGGACGCGGTCGCGATCGACCGCCAGCAGTCCCGCAAAGCTGCGCAGGCTCGCCGAGGCCGCCATGGCCAGCGCCGAGAGCAGAGCGATCGTCCACAAGACGGCGACGAGGACGACGCCCCGACGCGAGCGGAGGCTCCGAAGGGGCCTCATGTCGGCGCCCGCCGCGGCGCCGGCGACTGCGGCGCTTTCTTTGCCGCCGGAAGGCATTGCGCTTTGGCGCTCGCGCAGCCGGCCGGCGCGTCGGCGCGCAGCAGGAACTCCGCTCCCGGCGACAGGCTCGCGCCCGTCTCCGGGTCGCGCAGATCGAGGCGAAAGAGGCGCGGCAGCTCGCTCTCGCCGCGCCAAATGTCCTTCCAGCTGGCAACGCCCTTCTCGACGCGCGCATAGGCGAAGGAGATGTCGAAGCGCCCCTCGAGCAGCACGACATCGTCTCGAGCCTGCCCTCCGTCGAGCCCGGCGCGTGGGCCGAGCCATGGCCTGCGCCGGCGGATGAGACGCGCGCTCTCGCCGACGCGCTCGACGGAGAGCGTGACGATCTCCTCCAGCGCCGCTTGCGCGCCGATGGCGCTCGCCGTCACGAAGACGACGCTTTGGCCATCCCCGTCGAAAGCCACCCGAGCAGGCGGCTCCTCCGGCTTCTTACCCGGCGCGCTACCGGACGCCGGCGCGGGCGGCGCTATGGGGCCGGACGGCTTCAGCGCGACATAGCTCGCCGCGCCAAAGTCGCGCGACAGACGCTCCATAGAGAGGGCGAAACGCTCGGCTTCGTTCACGCCGCGCGCCCCATGGTCGAAATGAGCGGCGACATGATGGGTGAGCGCCGCCGCCCCGACGATGATCGACGAAGCCACAGCGAGGGCGGCGAGCGTCTCGACGAGAGTGAAGCCAGCGCGGCGTCCGGTCCCTGCCCTGCTTCGCAATGTTTTCCTCCCGTTAAGGGGCGAGCGCGAGGCGGATCGTCTCCGCCGCGATGGATTGACCACTGGAGCCCCAAGCGACCCGCGCCTCCACGCGATAGGCCGACCATTTGCGTTCATCGGCGCCCTCTTTTACCGGCGTCGACTCCCGGAAGCTCGGCGTCTCGAGAAAGATCGGCTCGACGGCGACGCGCCAACGAAAGCCGCCACGCTCCCCTTCCCGCGTCTCGAGAGGGCCGGCGCGGTCCAACGGAGCCTCGATGAGCGAGCGCAGCAGCTGCTCCGCCACGACTCGCCCCTTGCCCTTGGCGAGCGCGCCACGCGCGTGAAACAGCTGCGGGCCGAGCGCCGCGGCGAAGGCGGTCAGCAGGGCGAGCGCGACCAGCGCCTCGATGAGGGTGAAGCCGGCGCGGCGGCGGGCTCGGTCACGGCGCATCGACGGACACTCTTCCGCTGAACCAATCGACCCGCACGTCATAGCGCGCGCGCTCCTTGGCGAAGGCGAGGACGGCGCCCGTCGAGGCGCCGTCCGGCTCGAACCGCGCGACTCCCTGCAAATTGCCGTTCGGCGCTTCTGCGGCGAGAAGATCGAGCGAGACATCTCGAGGCACGGCTACCTTTCCGCCGCTCTCGCCGATCAGCACCCGCGTCGAGACATCGAGCGCGACGTGACGGGGATGGCCGCTCGACATGGCGCCGAGCCGTTCTCGCCGAAGCAGCGCCGCAGCCTCGAGCGCGACCGCTTTCAGCGTCGGTCGGCCCGAGCCGAAGGTCCATGTGACGACGAGAGCGGAGAGCAGCGCGACGATCATCATCACCGCCATCATCTCGACGAGCGTGAAGCCTGCGCGCCGCTCAATGTTCGACATTGGAGATATCCGCCGCGACGCCGACGCCGCCCTCCTGCCCGTCCGAGCCGAGCGAGACGATTTCGTAAGGCGGAACGTGATCGACGGGGAAGAGATACATATAGGGCTTGCCCCAGGGGTCATTGGGTAGGCGCCCGCCTTTCACATAGGGACCGTTCCAAATATCCACGCCGCTCGGCCGCTGCACGAGCGCGGCAAGCCCCTCGGAAGAGGAGGGATAGCGCCCGACGTCGATGTAGAAGAGATCGAGCGCCGAAGCGAAGCTCTCGATCTGCAAATGCGCCGTCTTCACGCGGGATTCGCCGAGATAATTGAGCACGCGCGGACCGACGAGGCCGAGGATGAGGCTGATGATGGTGAGAACCACCAGCATTTCGACGAGCGTGTAGCCGCCGCGCCCGCCCTTCGGGACGCGACTGAGACCGCGATGCGGCGTGCAAGCGAGGGTCATTGGGCGAGATCCGTTATGCTGAGAAGAGCGCTCATGATCGAAGTGACGAGAGCGCCGACGAGAACGCTGACGACGACGATGGCCGCTGGGCCGATCGCGCCCATGAGCCGATCGAGCCCGGCGCCGAGCCGATGCTCGTAGAATTGCGTCGCATGGGCTGCGATCGCGGGCAGATCGCCGGTCTCCTCGCCGATCCGCAGCATGCGGACGGCGAGCGGCGGAAGCAGCCGCGTTTCGGCGAGCGCGTCGGCGAAGCGGCGGCCGCTGCGAACCTGCTCGTGTATCCTGTCGATCGCCGCGACCGATTGTGGCTCCACCACGACATCACGTAAAATTTTCAATGTAGTCGGCAAGGACACGCCATTGCCGAGGAGAAGGCCGAGCGCTCCGATGACACGCGTCGTGCGCCAATCCTGCATAGGGCCGGCGACGCCCGGAACGCGCCCGACCGCGGAGATCGCCGCGGCGCGCGCGCCCGGCCGCGAGAAGGCGTAGAGCAGCCCCAGCGCGAGCGCCGCGCATGCGGCGAGAAAAGAATAGAGATTGGCGTGCAGCCAGGCGGAGGCCGCGAGCACGAAGGCGACGCCTCCATTCAACCGATTGCCGAGATCGTGAAACACGGGCTCGAACTGCGGCACGACATAGAGCAGAAAGAAAAACAGCACGAGCAGCGCCGCGCCGATGAGAAACAGAGGATAGCGAATGGCCGAGCCGACGCGCTCGGAGAGCAGCTCGCGCCGCACGCGATCCTCGACGATCGCGGCGAGCACCGCTTGCAGCTTGCCGGAGGCTTCCCCTGCCCGCGCCATGGCGACATAGGCGGGATCGATGATATGCGGATGTCGCTCCAACGCCTCCGCGAAACTCTCGCCCGAGGAGATCATCGAGCGTAGCCCGGTCGCGAAGCGCTGAATGGGCTTGCTCGCATCTTCCGCCAGCGTCTGCAGGGCGGCGTCCAGCGTGAGCCCTGCGCCGACGAGCAGCGCCAATTGCCGTAGAAAGATCGTGACGTCGCGCGCCGGCGCACGCACGCCTCCAGTGGAGGCGGCGCCGAGCGTCTTTCGAGACGCAACCTCCGCCTCTATGGGCAGATGACCGAGATATTCGATACGTCGCAGCACTTCTTCGCGTGTCGCCGCTTCGACCTCGCCGGCCACCATTTCTCCGGTTTGCGTCACTGCGCGATAGCGAAATTGCGGCATTCTAGAGACTCGTGGTGACGCGGAAAATCTCGTCGATCGTCGTCAGGCCGGCGCGGCATTTGGCGACGCCGTCCTGCGTCATAGACGTCATCCCCTCGCCTTTCGCGACATTCTCCAATTCATGACCATCGACTTTCGGCCCGATGGCGGCCCGCAGCGCGGCCGAAGCCTCGATGACCTCGAAGACGCCCTTGCGGCCGCGAAAGCCTGTGAAATTGCACCATTCGCATCCTTTCGGACGATGCAGAATCTCGCCGGCGCGGAAGCCGAGCGCCGAATAGCGCGCGTCGGCTTCCAGGACGGCCTCGGTGAGCTCGTGCGGCTCGTTGCAATCCGGGCAGAGGATGCGCACGAGGCGCTGGCCGACGACGGCGCGCACGCAAGAGGCCAGCAGAAAACTCTCGACTCCCATATCGATGAGGCGCGTGATTGCGCCCGCCGCCGTATTCGTGTGCAAGGTCGTCAGCACCAAATGGCCGGTGAGCGCCGCGTGAACGCCGATATGGGCCGTTTCGCCGTCGCGCATCTCGCCGACCATGATCACATCCGGGTCCTGGCGCAGAAAGGAGCGCAATGCGGCCGCAAAGGTCAGGCCTATTCCCGGATGGATCTGCATCTGATTGACGCCCGGGATTTGGTATTCGACCGGGTCCTCGACGGTGAGAATTTTGCGAGTCGGCTCGTTGATCTCGGAAAGCGATGCGGCGAGCGTCGTCGTCTTGCCGGAGCCGGTCGGCCCGGTGACGATGATCATGCCGAAAGGCGCCTGCAATGTTCGACGCAATATTGCGCCGTCGCGCTGCGACAGGCCGAGCTCGCTCAGCTCGACGACGCCGGCGCCTTTGCGCAGGAGACGCACGACCGCGCCCTCGCCATAGAGAGTGGGCGAGGTCGCGACGCGCAGATCGATCTCCGCGCCGCCGACCACGATACGCGCGCGTCCGTCCTGCGGCAGGCGCCGCTCGGTGATGTTCAGGCCCGCCATGATTTTGAGGCGCGACAGCAGGCCCTTGGCCATGCTCGTCGGCGGCGCCGGCGCGGGCTTCAACAGCCCATCGACGCGCATGCGGACCTGCAACGCTCCGGCGAAGGGCTCGATATGCAGATCTGTGGCGCGCTGCTCGACCGCGAGGCGCAGCAGATCGTCGAGCGCGCGCACCACGGGCGCGCCGCGTGCGAGGTCGCGAAGATCGTCGAGATCGTCGGACGCGGCTTCGGCGCTGGTTGTCTCCGCGCTCTCGGTCGTCGTCCGCTCCTGCACGGAGCCGAGCGCAGCCTCTATCTCCTCCGGCGTCGCGACGGCGATGCGCGCGCTCCGTCCGAGGGCGGTCTCTACGGCCGAGCGCATCTCGTCCTCGAGAGGCGCGGCGATGACGAGAACCAGCTCGTCGTCACGCATGAAGGGAAAGAGGCGTCCTTCCTTGAGAAAGCGCGTCGACAAATGCCCGCCGCCGAAGGTCACGCCAGTGAGCCCGCCGCGCGTGACGCGCTCGCAGGAGTAGAACTTTGCGAGCTCGTCGGCGAAGGCCGACGCCGATAGCTTTGTCGCGCTCGCCCAATCGAATTCGGCGGACGCCTCGCTCCCATTGGCGCGCCGGACGGGCTCGAACCCGTCAGCCTCGCGAAGCCCACCCTCATGAGCGAGATATTTCAAGAACGCTTCGCGGGACATCGAATTCACGTCGCCAGCCAATGCAAGATTCTTGCGCAACCGTCATATGGTATTTATACATAGCGAAGCCGTGGCGCAAGCGAATTAGCGGCGCGAATCTTGCTCGACAAGGCTTGTCGAGTCCTGCGCAATATATGAAAGCTCTATAGTTGGCGGTGTCGGAGTGCATAGAGTGACGCGAGTTTTTCGGTTTCGGACGGCGCATCCCAGGAAGCTTCTGTTCCTGATCGCGGTCTTGTTGCAGGCCTGCTCTTCTACCGAGCAATTGATGGGGATCGGTCCCGGCGACAGCGTCGATGTCGCCCGCATGAAGGACTTCTCCGCCTATTTTCCGACGACGAGCTCTGGCGGCTCGCGTCTCGACAAGAGCGCCGCCGGACCTGCTCTCTATCCTGGCGCGGCGGACGCTTCGCCAAAGCGCTCATCGGGCGAGGCGCCGACGGAGCCCGGCGTGACGTCGCGCGGCGATGAAATAGAAATGAATTTCGAGCAGGCGGAAATTCAAACGGTCGCCAAAGCGCTGCTCGGCGACGCGCTCGGCCTCGACTTCGC
This sequence comes from Methylosinus sp. R-45379, assembly GCF_001644125.1. Taxonomy (NCBI): domain Bacteria; kingdom Pseudomonadati; phylum Pseudomonadota; class Alphaproteobacteria; order Hyphomicrobiales; family Methylocystaceae; genus Methylosinus; species Methylosinus sp. R-45379. The sequence continues at coordinate 12,671 of NZ_LUUM01000265.1, read as the reverse complement.
CATCGATTCGCGCGTCCATGGCGCGATCACCATTGTCTCGGCAGGCCCCATCCCGAAAAAAGACGTTCTGCCCACATTCGAAAATGCGATCCGCATGTCCAACGCCGCGCTTCTCCGCGAGGGCCGGATCATTCGCATCATTCCGCTTTCGGAAGCGAATGGCGCCGGGCCGACCGCGATCGGTCCCGTGCAGCCGGGCTATGGCGTCACAATCATCCCGCTGCACAACACCTCGGCCGTCGCGCTCGCCAAAACGGCGGAGAATTTTATCGCGCGCGCCGGCGCCATCCGCGCCGATGCTGCGCGCAATCTTCTTCTCGTTCATGGAACTTCGAGTGAACGCCAAGCCGTCGTCGACATGGTCTCCGGCTTCGACGTCGAATGGCTGCGCAATCGTTCGGTCGGCATATATCCGCTGAAATCGACCTCTCCCGACAACATCATCCGTGAGCTCGAGCGAATATTCGACACGGGCGAAAACGGCCAGGGCGCCGGAACGATCGCCTTTCAGCCCATGCCCCGGATGAACGCCGTTCTCATCGTGACCCGCAATCGCCAGCTTCTCGAACGCGCGACCCTATGGCTGAGGAGGCTCGATCGATCGGATGTGAGCGGATCGACGGTGCGCGTCTATCAGCTCGTCAACGGCAATGCGACGCGTATCGCAAAAATCTTGAACGAGATATTCGTCGGCAAGGGCGCGGGCCAGGCGACAGATTCTGCTGCAAGCCAGCTCGCGCCTGGAACCAGCGTCGCCCAAACCAAGCTCGACCAGCTTTCGACCGGCAGCAGCTTCTCGGGAAACGGAAGCGCTTCGGCGACTGGCTCACAGAACAGCGCGAACGGACAACAGTCCGCCGCCGGCTCCGGCGGAGGCAATCAGATCTCGGCGGCCTTCAGCAATTTCGCCGAGCAGAAGAACGCCGACAATGAAGAGAAAGGCAATGGCGGCGGCGTCTCCGGCTCGCTGCCGAAGGGCGTATTCCAAAACATGCGCATCACGGCCGACAACGCCAACAATTCCATTGTCGTCTACTCGAGCCAAGACGACTATCTCGTCGTCGAGCGGTCGCTGCGCGCGCTCGACAAGCCGCAGATGCAGGTTTCGATCGAGGCGACGGTCGCGGAAGTGACGCTGAACGACGATCTGCAATATGGCGTGCAATATTATCTCGGAAACTCTTCGAGAGCCAATGGATCGTTGACGAACGCGACGACCGCCGCCGCGACCTCCTCGTCCTCCACCACCTCCTCCACGACGGATGTCGTATCGAACCTCGTCCTTCAACGCGTGCTGCCGGGCTTCAATTTGCTGCTGGGACCAGAGACGCAGCCTCATGTGGTGCTGAACGCCTTGACGACGCTGACCAGCGTCAAAGTGCTGTCCTCCCCCTCGCTCGTCGTATCGGACAATCAACCGGCGCTTCTGCAAGTGGGCCAGCAAGTCCCGATTTCGACCGGATCGGCGACGGTGCTGTCGACTTCCAACACCATCGTCAACTCGATTCAAATGCGTGACACCGGCGTCATTCTAAAAGTGTGGCCGCATGTGCACGGCAATGGCGTTGTCCAGCTCGAGGTCGAGCAAGAAATCTCCAATCCAGTGAGCTCGAGCCTAACCCCGACGATCTCGCAGCGGCGCGTGCATTCGACCGTCTCGGTCCGGAGCGGGCAGACAGTTCTGCTCGGCGGCCTGATCAGCGAACAGGAGAATAACATCAAGGACGGCATTCCTGGCCTTCGGCATCTCACCTATCTCGGCGATCTGTTCGGCAGCACGACCCGGAACAAGGATCGCTCTGAAATCATCATTTTCATCAAGCCCCGCATTATTCGTGACTCGCTCGACGCGCAAGGCGTCGCCGAGGAGTTCCGTTCGCGCCTCGATATGATGCGGAGCGCGCCTTTGGTGGTCACTGGCAATGATGCGACGAGAATTCGCAAGTGAGCCGGCCTCGAAGCATGTCCGCCAGCCGGCGCGCTTTCGGCGGTTGCGGACCGCGACCTCCGGCCTATTCGTTCGCCGAGGCGCAGCCGGAGCGAAAGCAGCGGTTTTCGCGTCGTCAGGCGAGGTCGTATTCGTAGCGCAGATAGCCGGCTTCTTCACGCGTCGCGCGCAGGCCGGGCGCTTCGGCGAGACGGCGAGTCGCCGCTCGCGCGGAATCGAAAGCGATGGTCACGCGGCGTCCGATCGGCGCGAATGACCAGGGACGGTCATCGGGAACGGCGGCGCCGCGGCGAAGAAAACGTTCCACGGCGTCGCGATTGGAGTCGGGCGCGCGCAGCACGATATTGCGTCCGTCGAGGCCGGGAAATTTGCCACCGCCGTCGGCGCGATAATTATTCGTCACCACGATGAACTGCTGCGCTGGATCGACAGGCCGGTCGGCGTAACGCAGATCGACGATTCGCGCATTCTCGGGGCGACGCTCGCCATTCGCGTCATAGCGCGCGGGCGCCGTGACGTCGATGCGATAGCGCAGTCCGGCAATCACGTCGAAATTATAAGAGGGCGTGCGCCGATCGACGAGGAGCTGCGGTCCCTCGCCGTCGCGATCGATGCGCCGGAACACGCGGGCCGCGCATTCCAGCCATTCGCGCAGCTCCACGCCGGTCACGCGCACGGCTGTCAGCGTGTTGGGGTAAGGATAGATATCGGCGACATGGCGCAGCGCTACGGGACCTGGATCGAGGTCGATATAGGCGTCCGGCGTGTAGCCCATGCGAAACGGCGCGACGGCAGAGAGCAGTGGAAGCTCGGCAAAAGGCGTTCCCTCCAGCAGCGGCCGCGCATAAGCGAGTTGCGCGGCGTTGACGAGAGCGCCGACCGGATCGACGCCGATCCATGCGAAATAGGAGTAGAGCGGAGTCGCGATCTCGCCGACAGGGGCGTCGACCCGGCGCTTCGTGGCCTCATGCTCGGGCGCGACGATCGTCTCGATCTGCGGATCGACGCCGGCGAGCGCGACGATCTTGCCGGTCTCGCGCCGATAGATGGGTCGCGCCTGCGAATGAAACCGATCGATGATCCATCGATCGCCGTCGCGTGCGAGAGCGAGGTCGATCACGCCGAGATGACTTCCCCAAAAGCCGGGCATTACCGCGGGAATGCCGGCGAGCGCGCCGCGCTCGGCGTCCGCTCCCTCGACGCCGGCGTAATCTGGTCCAGGAAAGACCCGATGCGAATGCCCCAGCATGATCGCGTCGATTCCGGGCACGGCGGCGATCTGCAGCGCGGCGTTCTCCGCGCCCACGCCGGCGTGCGGGTCGATTCCGCAATGGCACAGCGCGACCACTATGTCGCAATTCGCGCGCAGAACCGGCACATGACGGCGCGCTGCGGCCACCATGTCGCAGCAGCGCAGCCTGCCGTCGAGATTGGCCTTGTCCCAGATCATGATTTGTGGCGGCGCGAAGCCGATGACGCCGACGCGCAGCTCATGCGCGGCGCCGCCGTCATCGGTGAATCGACGCGTCAGAATGTGGAAGGGCGGAAGGAAGGCGGAGCCGTCGGCGCGTTCTATATTGGCGCCGACATAGGGAAAGGCGGCGCCCGTCAAGGCGCGCTCGAGAAAGTTCAATCCGAAATTGAATTCGTGATTGCCGGGCGTCGCCGCATCATAACGCAGATAGTTCATCGCGCGGAAGATGGGGTGGCGCGCGCCTGCGGCGAGGCCGCCTTCATGCGCGACATGGTCGCCGAGCGGGCTTCCCTGGATGAGATCTCCATTGTCGAATAGCAAAGCGTTCGGCGCCTCCTCGCGCGCTCGCGCGAGGAGGCTTGCGATTTTGTTCAGTCCGACGGTTGGATCACGCTGCTCGCGATAATAGTCCCAATCGAGCGCGAACATGTGCAGGTCGGACGTTTCCAGCAGGCGCAGCGGCAATCGCGGCGCGGCGCGCGCGATCGTCGGAAAGCCGGTGGCGAGAGCCGTTCCTCCTGCGAGCAGCGCGCGTCTGGTGATCGGCATCCTCGCTCCTCCGGTCGGTCGGCTCTTTTGCCCCGATCTCTCTCCAACGCCGAGATGGCGCTTATTCTGCGGCTGCCGGGAAGCGGTCGCGGGTAGCTGCGAGCAGCGCGCTCTTGAAGCCCTCGATGAGGACATCGGCTTGGCGGTGCAGCAGATTATGGGCGATCAGCCCGACGAGCGCCGTGCCGATGCCGACTGCAGTGGCGACGAGCGCGGCGGCGATGCCGCGGCTCACCGCGGCAGGATCGGAGACGCCGCCCGACGACAGCGCGTTGAACGTGTCCATGATGCCGAGAATGGTGCCGAGTAGGCCGAGCAGCGGCGCCGCGGTGACGATCGTGTCGAGCATCCACAGGCGCGCGCTGACCTTGGCGTCGACGCGGATGAACAGCGCCGAGGACAAATCCTCGACGCGGGCGCGGGTGCAGCCGGGCATGTTCTGCGCGGCGACATATTGGGCGAAGCTGCGGCTGAGCTCGTCGTCGCCGAAAGGCTTCGGCGTCGTCGAGGTTCCGAGCGCATAGGCTTTGATCGCATCGTTGATCTTGCGCGCGCGCAGCGCCAGCAGAGCGTAATAGACGAGCCGCTCGATCAGCACGAAGGCGAGCAGCAGGAGACATCCATAGAGAATGTCGATGCAGATCTCGTGGAAGAAGGCGTGATCGATCTGCATGGTCAAAAGCCCATCGAGAAGGTCGCCGTCGCCGAGAAGCCCTGGCCGACGTAATAGGTCGGCGCGCTGGCGGAAACGACGTTGCCGTAAATGCCGCGCGTCGCCACCGCATTGTTCTTCACGCTGTTGGGGCCGGTCAGCGCATGCGTGTTGGTGACGTTGTAGAGGTTGACGCGCAGCTCCGGCTTCTTGCCGAAGGCGATGTCGTCGAAGCGATAGCCGACCATCGCGTCGATGCGAGCGTAGGGCGAGATGGATTCGTCATTCATGAAGGTCGAATATTGGCGGCTCGTCACCTTGGCGGCCAGATTGCCGAGAATATGGCCGTCGTCATAGTCGACGCCGAGCGCGCCGGTCCAGGTGGGGGAACTCGGCAGATGCTTGCCCTTGGTCGGCAGGAAGTCGTTGATCGACGAGATGGGCGAGCCGGCCGGGGTCGTGCCCGATGTCGACAGATTGTCGAGAATGCGTGTCTGCAGGTAATTGGCTGAGAGATAGGGCCGGAAATTATAGATCGGCCGCGTGCCGATCTCCGCCGCGACGCCCCAGAGATCGACCGCGCCGGCGTTGATCGTCGTGCTCACGGAAGAGCTGGAGTTCGGCAGGAACACGGAGGTGCTGATCTGATGGTTCTCGTAATGCGAGCCATAGAGAGACACCGACGTGGCGAACAACGGGCTCTGATAGCGATGGCCGAGCTCGACGGTGACCGCCTTTTCCGGGGCGAGACGATTGGCCGGCGTCAGCGCGCCGCTGCTGGTGTTCACCGTGTCGGCGAGCGCGAAATTCGGCGTCGAGCGGAAGGAGGTGCCGACCGAGCCGAAGATTTGGTGGTAATCCCAGAACTTGTAGCGAAAGCCGGCCTGCGGCAGAGCGACGAGATCGCTCTGTGTGTTGAGCGGCGTCACGCCGGGCAGGAAATTATAGACCGAGCGATGGATGGACGCGACCTTCACGCCCGATTCGATCGTCAGCGTGTCGTCGAGCAACGACCAAGTGTCGCTGACGAAACCCGTATTGGTGACGGTCTGGGTCAGCAGATCGCGATACTGAGGCGCGCCGACGCCTGGAATGGTGATCGCGCCGGAGTCGAGAAAGGGGTCGACGATCGAGCCGTCCGCGTTGAGGAAGGCGTAAGGCGCGGTCTGGCGGTGGTTCGCGTATTCGAACCAATAGCCGAGCATCAGCTTGTGATCGCCGAGATCGAAGGTGAATTTGTTGATGAGGCCGGGGCGGAGCGTCTCGGTGATCGAGGGGTTGTAATACATCCCCTTGTCGTTCTTGGTGACGACGCCATTGTTGTTCCAATCCGCCGCGCCGATGTTGAAGCGGCCGTAATAGAACGAGCTTCCCGACGTCGTCGCGTTTTCGGTCACCGAGGTCACGCCGCCGCCGCTTCCGTAGCCGTACCAGAAATAGGGGATGGCGTCGTAAGTGACGTCCTTGCTGATGGCGAAGGTCGAAGGCGCGCTGACGATCAGATTGCGGAACGGGTTGATGCGCCATTTGTAATAGAGGTTCGCTTGATTGGCGGAGCGGTCCCAGGCGCCTGCCGACGGCACGAAATAGGAAGCCGGCAGCGCGTTATTGTAGCCGACCGACCGCGCGCCGAGCGTATTGTAGCTGCCGAGCGTCGGATATTGATAGAAATTGTTCAGCGCGTCGTTGAAGATCACCGAGAGGCCGACGCGATTGCCCTGGCTCGGCTCCCACACGCCTTTGAAGTCGACATGCTGGCGCTCGTTCGAGCCCGGACCCGACCAGTGATTTTCCGTGTAATGCGAATAGGACACATAGCCGCGGAAGTCGCCGATCTGGCCGGTCTCGGCGCGGGCGAATTCGCGGGCTGTGCTGTGCATGCCGTAGGAGAAATCGACGAAGCCGCCGCGCGTCTTCGACGGATCGCGCATATAGATGTTGATGACGCCGCCAGAGGCGCCGATATGCGGGCTGTCGAGATCGGGCGAGCCTTGCGCGATCGAGATCTGCTCTATGTTCTCGCTGTCGACATATTCCTGCGGATAGAGCGCGTAATTGCCGGAGTCGTTGACCGGCATGCCCTCGATGGTGAGGCCCAGCTGATCGCTGTTGTAGCCGCGGATACGTATGTTGCCGCCATTGAGGCCGGAGTTGTCGGTGCTGGTGATGACGACGCCCGGCAGGAGATTGATCATCTGATAGGGATTGGCGGTCGGCGACATTTTGGCGATGGCGTCGCGCGTCACTGTCGAGCGCGTCTTCACCGCTTCTTCCTCGATCATATAGCCGCCGCCCAGATCCTGGCGGTTGACGCCGTCCGGCGCCGGCTGCGCGGCGCCGTTGCCGTAGATGTCGACGCGGCCGAAATCGGTCGGCGCCGCGGTGAGGCCGCTCTGCGAGCGGCTGTCATGCGCGGGCTTTTGCGGCTCGCCGGCCGATTGCGCCAGAACGAGAGTCGGCGTCGAGACGCCGGCGAGCAGAGCGAAAGTCAGGACACGGAACTTCATCGGTGGACCTCTGTTGCGACTATCTCGGGTGAAAGACGACGACGCCGCTGAGCGAGCCTCCGCCCGCTGCGGACGCGCAGGCGACGGCGCGCGAGCGCGCGGCGGAATCGAGGAGGGCGGAGCCGGAGCTGTGGGTGACGGAGGCCAAGCCGCCAGAGACCGCGATGCCGACGGCGCCCGAGGGCTTTTGCAGCCGCGCGTCCTTGGAGGTCGGATAGGGCGCGCCGGCGAGACAGGCGCGGAAGGCGGAGGCATTGCCGGAGGCGCGCGACGTTCGCTCCGCCCCGGTTTCGCCCCGCCGAGCGCCGGCAGGCTTTTCGGGCGCTTCTTTTTTAAAATCGGCTTTGGACTCGCGTTCCTTGCGCGGACGCACTTCGGCTTTCGGCTTCGGCTTTTCGGGCTTTTGCGGCTTTGGCTGCGCGGCTACGGGCGCGGGCGCATCGCTCGGCGGCGGCGTCTCCTCGAGCGTCTGCGGCTGCGGCGCGTCAATGGGCGTCTCTTGAAGCGGCTCCGGCGAAGGGGGCTCGGACGCCTCCGCCTCGACCGGCAGATCGAGCGCGATCTCCATCGTCTGCGCGCCGGGGTCGGCCGGCGAGACACGATTTGTCTCAGGCGCCATCGTCAGCGACAAAACGAGCAGCGTCAGCGCGCCGGCGAGTCCGGCGGCGTTGCTCGCGACATCGAGCCTGTCCATCGCTGGTCTGGCCCGCACTATTGCGGCCTCGTGACGATGGAGGCGCTCGCGACCTTCGCCGACTTGAGCGCGTCCAGGACGGAGACGAGACTCTGAAGTCCCGCGCCCTCGTCGCCGCTGATGACGACGGCGAGTGGCCTGTCCTCGCTCGCAAGGCCGCGCAGGCGTTCGGGAAGCTCGGCGAGCGAGATCGGCTTGCCGTCGATATAGGTATCGCCGGCGCGATCGATGCCGATCGTCACGCGTGTGCGCTCGACGACCTTGTCTGGATGTGCAGAGGTCGGCGGCGTGACTTTGAGCCCGAGCGCCGGAAGCACATTGATACTGATCAGCACGAAGAAGACCAGCAGGAACATCATCACGTCGATCATAGGAATGATTTCGATGCGCGCGTGTCTTTCGCGGCGCGCTGGCCAGTTCCGCATCGACGATCCCCTAGGTAGATTTCGACGTCGATCTACTCATGAGAGAACCATTGATTCAGGTTCATGACCGAAAAAGTCATCTAAAATTCAGAAAATTGACGCGTTTCCGCCTTGATTCTTTGGGGAAGCCCGATCTTCTTAGGAGAAACACGTATCGCGGCGCGGGATGCGTGATTGTTGCGCTTATGCCACAGGCGCAGAGAAATCGACGCTATGCGCTCGGTCCACGCTCGTGGGGGGCGATTTTTGTCTGCGGAGGCGATTGGGGGCTTTCCACGGCTTCGACCGCTGTCGAGCGCCGTGCAGCATGCGACGCGGCTCGACATGTGGCTTTGGTGCTTGGAGTGCTTAACCCGCTCGGTGTCTTCGCCGCGGCAGCTCGATCTGCTTCTCGCTAGAAGCTCGGCGCGAAAATTCCAGCTCCGCCCATCGGCCCGGTCGCCTCGGCGCCAAAGAGCTTGCGCTCGGCCGCCTCGACGGAGCAGCCGAGGCGCAGTCTGCTCAGATGATCGACGACATCCGAGAGGAAGAGGTTTCGTTCTCGCTTCTGCTCATTCGTGAGCTTTACGCCCTCCTCCTCCAGAGCTGGCATGGTGAGACGAAAGACTCCGGTGAATTGGATCGGCGGCGCGCAAGGGCGACGCGCTGTTCGTGCCCCCGAGCGAACTCGGCGGCTCTCTCGGCGCCTTGCGCAATTCATTCACGAAAACCGATCGCAATTCCGCCGCCGATCAAAGCCTGTCTACTGCACGTCCAGTTCGAGACCATTCATCCGTTGCTCGACGGCAACGGCTTTTTGGCGATGTTGTTCCTTTGCGCAAATGACGTGCTGCGCGCTCCCCTCCTCTCTTGGCCACTATCTGAAGACCCATCTCGCAACGTTGATCTATGAGGGCGGGGTCTTTGTCCTCCCGCGCTACGGCGCGCCGTTCGCTGAAGGAGGCGCTCTGTCGAAGCTCTCGGGCGCGAGCATTTTTTGCCGCCGTACATGTCATTACGGCGGCATCCGTCTGTCGACGCGTTGACGGCCGTAAAATATCGAATAAAGCAACGCTAATTCAGTTGGATATGCGCAGGCCGCCGAGTTCTGCGAGCAAGAGCGCAAAAGCCCGAGAGCTCGAGGGCGTTAGGATTTTGGTAATCCTATTGTTCTTGCCAGCCTGAGAGAATCGCACATAATGGCGCTAAATCTGCAGGAATGGTCTTCCTGGCGCTATTTGACGACACTGGGCAATAACGCATGCTTCCGACATTCGAATTCGACGATAAGATACTCGCGCAGGGCGCCGAGATATCGCGGAAGCTCAACCAGCTCCGGCTGGAGAAGTTTCCTCCCAACGCCAAGAAGACTCTTCGTCAATTCTCGATGGCCGAGGTGGCGCATTACCTCGGGGTAAGTCCAAATAATCTGAAGCGGCTTCACCTCGAGAAGAAGGGGCCGGAGCCTACGATCGCTGCTGGCGGCCGCAGGTTCTATCTTGCGGAGCAAATGTTCGAGCTGAGGCAATATTTGGACAAGAATGGTCGCTCGGACGCCAAGAAATACGTCCCACACCGAAAAGTCGGAGAGAAGCTTCAGGTTATCGCGGTGGTTAATTTCAAAGGGGGATCCGGCAAGACAACGACGGCCGCCCATCTCGGGCAACACCTCGCTTTGACCGGGCATCGGACGCTGGTCATCGACCTGGATCCACAGGCGTCTCTTTCCGCATTGCATGGATTCCAGCCAGAAATCGACCGCAATCCGTCACTCTACGACGCCATTCGCTATGACGAGGACAAGAGGCCTATCCATGATGTGATTTTGGCGACGAACTTTCCTTCTCTCGACATTATTCCTGCCAATCTTGAGCTGCAGGAATATGAATATGCCACGCCGCTCGCGATGCAGGGCTCGAAGGAAGGCAAGCGGTTTTTCGTCCGGCTCGGGAACGCTCTGGAGGAGGTGGATGACCGGTATGACGCGGTCATTATCGACTGCCCTCCCCAGCTCGGATATCTGACCTTGACTGCGCTCGCCGCCGCAACGTCCGTATTGATCACCGTGCATCCGCAAATGCTGGACCTGATGTCGATGAGTCAATTCCTGCTCATGCTCGGCAATATCACCCGGACCATCAAGCAGGTCGGGGCTCGCGTGCAGATGGACTGGTTACGATACCTCATCACGCGTTACGAGCCGACGGATGTCCCTCAAGCTCAAATGCTCGGGTTCATGCAATCCATGTTGGCCGAGGAGATTCTAAAAAGCCCGATGCTCAAGTCGACAGCGATCTCCGACGCCGGGCTAACGAAGCAGACATTGTATGAGGTGGAAAGAGCGAATTTTAACAGAGACACCTACGATCGAGCGATCGAGTGCATGGACGCCGTCAATTTTGAAATCCAAGGCCTCATTCACCAGGCGTGGGGGAGGCTCTGATGTTGACGGCCGTAAAATCAGCGAAAACGAGATTTGTTTTCAATAAACTAGATCAGTGAGGAGAGTGGATCGTGGCTCGAAAAAACCCGTTCGCCAACCTCATGGATCAAGGTGGCGTGGACGAAAAGACCCCTGCCCTCGATTATGCGTTGAAAGGCGCATCTCGTTCGATTTTGAGCTCGATCGACGAGTTGGCCGCCCGAGCGGACAAGCTCATGGAAGGCGAGACGGTCGTCGAGCTCGACCCCGACGTCGTCGATGTTTCGTTTGTTCGTGATCGTCTCGCCGAGGATGATCGAGAGTTCGATGAGCTTTTGGCGGCTATTCGTGAGCGCGGGCAGGATTCTCCGATCCTAGTTCGACCAAATCCTTCTAAGGCCGGTCGCTACATGATCGTATTCGGCCATAGACGCGCGCGGGCAGCAAAGATACTCGAGCGAAAAGTTCGCGCCGTAGTCAAAGACCTTGGGGATCGGGAGCACGTCGTCGCGCAAGGGCAGGAAAATTCAGCCAGAGCAAACCTGTCCTTCATCGAGAAATCGCTCTTCGCCGCAAAGCTCTCGCAGCTGCGTTATGACGAAGACAGCTCGACGATCCTCACGGCTCTTGCAATCGACCGAAGCACGCTCTCCAAAATGCTCTCGGTTGCGAGCTTGCCCCAGCGAGTCCTGGAAGCGATTGGGCCAGCAAAGGGGGTCGGACGGGATCGTTGGTATGAACTCAAGGCGCTTCTCGAAAGGCCCGGTTCGATCGATGGCGCGCTGACAGCAATCGAGGACGCTAGCTTTTCTGGCCTTTCCAGCGATGAGCGATTCAACGCCATTGTGGCTCGGCTCAAATCCAAAAAGTCGATGAACCGCGTAAGAAACGGACATCAGCTGCAGTGGGCGTCCGAAGATGGATTGTTGGCCGCTGAAATGAAGGCCGAAGGCAAGCGGTATACGGTGTCGCTAAAAGCGAAGGGCCCTGACGCAAAAGCGTTCGGAGAATATCTGTCGGAACGACTGGCCGACCTGTATCAGGCGTTTCGGCAGGAAAAGACAATCGGCAATAATGGAGATTGACCAGCAAAAGAAAAAGGCCCCCGAAACGTAACGTCCCGGAAGCCCTTCTCAAAGTTCGCACCTAAGAGAATCACACTTCCGCGAATCGCTGTCAAGCATTTTGGCACCGTTTCGGTGAGCGGATTTCTTTTGCCTGAATGAGGCAAAGGAACATGCAGACACGTCCAACGACGCCCTTCGGGCGGCGGCCGTTGTCGCTCGCCATGGTGGCGAGCCAGACCGCGACCGAAAATTTCGCCGCAAAGCCGGGCGCATCCGAGACCGTCGTCCACAAATGGCGGCTGTTTCGCGCGCTCACCGAAGCCAAGGAGCCGCTCGGCGTCACCGAGCGCGCGCTATCCGTATTGCACGCGTTGTTGAGCTTCCATCAGGAGACCGCGCTCAGTCTGCCGGAGACCAATGCAAAGGCGGCGGAAGCCGGCTCAGCTGGCGGCGGCATCGTCGTGTTCCCGTCGAACAAGGAACTGTCGATCCGTGCGCATGGCATGGCGCCGGCGACGCTGCGGCGGCATCTCGCCTGCCTGGTCGACGCCGGGTTGATCATCCGCCGCGATTCCCCGAACGGGAAGCGCTTCGCCAGAAAAGGGCAGGGGGGAGCCATAGAGGACGCATTTGGCTTCGATCTCGCGCCGCTCGTGGCGCGCTCGAGCGAAATCGAGAACCTCGCCGAGGAGGTGCGGGCCGAGAACCGTGCGATCGCGCTGCTCAGGGAAAAGATCACGCTCACCAGACGCGACATCGTCAAGATGATCGAGACCGGACTGGAGGAGGGCGTAGCGGGCGACTGGGACGGCGCGCATCAGCGCTATGCGGCGCTCTCGGGGCGCTACGGACGTGGGCTTTCCCGTGTCGATCTGGAGGCTTTGGCGGAGGAACTTGCCACGTTGGCGGCTGAAATCCACAAGGCGTTGGAAATACACATAAAAGCTCAAAATA
>NZ_LUUM01000264.1:0-18230 GCF_001644125.1 Methylosinus sp. R-45379 | reverse complement strand
GGCGGCGCGACGATGGGCGCGGCGGGAGCCGGACGCGGCGCGGCGGCCGTGGCGCCTTCGGCGATCTGCCCCAGCAGCGCGCCGGGCGTGACCGTCTCGCCATCCTTGGCGACGACATCGGTCAGCACGCCAGCAGCGGGGGCGTTCACCTCTAGCGTCACCTTGTCGGTCTCGAGCTCGACCAGCGCCTCATCCGCCGCGACGGCGTCGCCGGGCTTTTTGAACCAGCGGCCGATCGTCGCCTCGCTCACCGACTCGCCCAGGGTCGGAACGCGAATTTCCGTCATGATCACTCCGCCGCGAGAGAAATGCGCGTCGCAAAAGCCTCGTCGAGGAAGGCCCGCAGCTGCGCCTGATGCTTGGACATAGTGCCCGCCGCCGTCGAGGCCGAAGCCGGCCGGCCGATGTAGCGAGCGCGTTTGGACTTGCCGCCGACTTGCGTCAGCACCCATTCCAGATAGGGCTCGACGAAGGACCAGGCGCCCATATTCTTGGGCTCCTCCTGGCACCAGAAGATATCGGCCTGCTTGAAGCGCGACATCATCGTCACCAGCCCCTTCAGCGGGAAGGGATAGAGCTGCTCGACGCGCAGGAGATAGACGTCGTTGACGCCGCGCGACTCGCGCTCCTCCAACAGATCGTAATAGACCTTGCCGGAGCACAGGATCACGCGCGCGATCTTGTCGTCGGGCGCGAGCCGGAACTTGTCCGACGGCTGCAGCTCGGCGTCGTCCGAGATGAAGCGATGGAACATTGTCCCCTCGCCCATCTCATCGAGACGCGAGACGCAGCGCTTGTGGCGCAGCAGCGATTTCGGCGTCATCAGCACCAGCGGCTTGCGAATGTCGCGATGTAGCTGCCGACGCAGAATGTGGAAGTAATTGGCCGGCGTCGAGCAATTGGCGACTTGCAGATTATCCTCCGCGCAGAGCTGCAGATAGCGCTCGAGCCGCGCGGAAGAATGCTCCGGCCCCTGCCCCTCATAGCCATGCGGCAGCAGGCAGACGAGGCCGGACATGCGCAGCCATTTGCGCTCGCCCGCGGAGAGGAACTGATCGAAGACCACCTGCGCGCCATTGGCGAAATCGCCGAATTGCGCCTCCCACAGAACCAGCGAGCGCGGCTCGGCGAGCGAATAGCCATATTCGAAGCCGAGCACCGCCTCTTCCGAGAGCATCGAATTGATGACCTCGTAACGGCCCTGCCCCACGCCGACATGGTCGAGCGGCAGATAGCGGGATTCGTCCTCCTGATCGATCAGCACGGAATGGCGCTGCGAGAAGGTGCCGCGCTCGCTGTCCTGGCCGGAGAGGCGGACATTATAGCCTTCCGCCAGCAGCGAGCCGAAGGCCAGCGCCTCGGCCGTCGCCCAATCTATGCCGGCGCCGCTCGAGATCGCCGTGCGGCGCGCGTCGAGGAAGCGCTGGATGGTGCGGTGAATGTGGAAACTCTGCGGAACCTTGGTCAGCTCCATGCCGATGCGGCGCAGGCTCTCCACCGGCACGCCGGTCTTGCCGCGCCGCTCGTCCTCGGAGGATTGATAGCCGGGCTTCACGCCCGCCCAACGCCCGTCGAGCCAATCGGCCTTATTGGGCTTGTAGGATTGCGACGCCTCCATCTCCTGCTCGAGGCGCTGGCGCCATTCGTTCTTGACCGCGTCGACCTCCTCGCGCGTCATCACCCCTTCGGCGATCAGCTTCTCGCTATAGAGCTCGAGCGTCGTCTTATGCGCGCGGATTTTCTTGTACATCAGCGGCTGGGTGAAGGCCGGCTCGTCGCCCTCATTGTGGCCGAAGCGGCGATAGCACCACATGTCGATGACGACGGGCTTGTGGAACTGCTGCCGAAACTCCGTCGCTATGCGCGCAGCATAGACGACCGCCTCCGGATCGTCGCCATTCACATGGAAGATCGGCGCCTCGACCATTTTGGCGAGATCGGACGGATAGGGCGAGGAGCGCGAGTAGCGCGGATAGGTGGTGAAGCCGATCTGATTATTGATGATGAAATGCACCGAGCCGCCGGTGCGATGGCCCTTGAGCCCGGAGAGGCCGAAGCATTCCGCGACGACGCCCTGGCCGGCGAAGGCCGCGTCGCCGTGAATGAGCAGCGGCATCACCTCGCGCCGATCCGTCTCCGTGCAGCGATATTGATCCTGCTTGGCGCGCGCCTTGCCCAGCACCACGGGATCGACGATCTCGAGATGCGACGGATTGGCCGTCAGCGAGAGATGCACCTTGTTATTGTCGAACTCGCGATCGGACGATGCGCCGAGATGATATTTGACGTCGCCCGAGCCCTCGACCTCATCCGGCAGGAAGGAGCCGCCCTTGAACTCGTGGAACAGAGCGCGATGCGGCTTGGCCATCACCTGGCAGAGAATGTTCAGCCGGCCGCGATGCGCCATGCCGAGCACGATTTCCTTGGCGCCGAGCGCGCCGCCGCGCTTGATGATCTGCTCCAGCGCCGGGATGATGGCTTCCGAGCCGTCGAGGCCGAAACGCTTCGTGCCCGTATATTTGACGTCCAGAAACTTCTCGAAGCCTTCCGCCTCGACCAGCTTGCGTAGAATCGCCTTCTTGCCCTCCTCGGTGAAGACGATCTCCTTCTTGGGACCCTCGATGCGCGCTTGAATCCAGGCCTTCTCCTCCGGATTGGAGATATGCATGAACTCATAGCCGATGGGGCCGCAATAGGTGCGGCGCAGAATCGCCACCATCTCGAAGACGCTGGCGTATTTCATGCCCATCACGCCATCGATGAAGATCTTGCGATCATAGTCCTCATCGGTGAAGCCATAGGTCTCGGGATGCAGCTCGCCATGGTCGTGGCGCTGCTCGAGACCGAGCGGATCGAGATTGGCGTGCAAATGGCCGCGCATGCGATAGGCGCGTATCATCATCAGCGCGCGCACGCTGTCGCGCGCGGCGCGTTGAATCTCTTCCGCCGAAGGGGCATGATCGCCTGCCGCCCCCTTGCCGGCCGCGGGCTTGCCATCCATGGACTTGGCCGTCTCACGCGGCGCCTCGCCGCCCAGAGCCGCGACCAGATCGTCCGCGGGCGTCGCCGGCCAGCCCGGCCGCGCCCAAGACGGACCTGCCGCCGCGCCCGCCTCCGCGAGCGCGGCGTCGGCGCCGAGGCTCGCGAAATAGTCGCGCCACGCCGGGCCGACCGAGGACGGATCGGCCTCATAGGCCGCGAGCAGATGCTCGAGGTATCTCGGGTCGACGCTCTGCAGCAGCCTGTTCTGGGCAGAAGCGTTCCCGCGCGGCGAGGGCTGCTGTTCGCCGCCCGCCGGTCCGCCATTCGTCTCGAGACGCGCCATTCTGTTCAGTCTCCCGAGCGCCGAAACTTCTCGAAGTTGAGCGAAATCATTTTAACAATTCTTTAAAGATTTCGCCCCGCGCTCTTTTTTCGGGGGAACGCGCCGGCGATTCGCCGACGCGCATAGTCGCCGAACCTCAGCGGCTCAGCGTTTCGACCAATGTCTTGCCGAGCCGAGCCGGCGACGGCGAGACCACGATCCCGGCAGATTCCATCGCCGCGATCTTGCTCTCGGCGTCGCCTTTGCCGCCAGAGACGATCGCGCCGGCGTGGCCCATGCGCCGCCCGGGAGGGGCGGTGCGGCCCGCGATGAAGCCGACCATCGGCTTCTTGCGGCCCCGCTTGGCCTCGTCGATCAAGAATTGGGCCGCGTCCTCTTCCGCGGAGCCGCCGATCTCGCCGATCATGATGATGGATTTGGTGGCCTCGTCGGCCAGAAACAACTCCAAGACCTCGATGAAGTCGGTTCCCTTGACCGGATCGCCGCCGATGCCGACGGCGCTGGTCTGGCCGAGACCCTCGCGCGTCGTCTGGAACACGGCCTCATAAGTCAGCGTGCCGGAGCGCGAGACGACGCCGACGGAGCCGCGGCTGAAAATATTGCCGGGCATGATGCCGATCTTGCTCTCGCCCGCGGTGACGACGCCCGGGCAATTGGGGCCGATGAGGCGGGATTTGGAGCCCGACAGCGCGCGCTTGACGCGAATCATGTCATGGACCGGAACGCCCTCGGTGATGGCGACGATGAGGGGGATCTCGGCGTCGATCGCCTCGCAAATGGCGTCGGCCGCGCCCGGCGGCGGCACATAGATGACCGAAGCGTCGGCGCCGGTCTTTTCCCGCGCTTGCGCCACAGTGTCGAAGACGGGAAGGTCGAGATGCGTCGAGCCGCCCTTGCCGGGCGAGACGCCGCCGACCATGAGCGTGCCGTAACGCACCGCCTGCTCCGAGTGGAAAGTGCCGGTCTTGCCGGTAAAGCCTTGACAGATGACCTTGGTGTTCTTGTCGATGAGGACGGACATTCGAGCCCCTGGGGCGTCGGGGCGCAATAGCGCCGCCAGTCTTATTCGGGAAGCGCGCCCGCTCGAAACACGGGCGGCGCGACGATCTGCTCACTCGAAACCCGCTATTTGCCGTTTCGAAGAGCGGTAATCGCAAATTATTGAGAAACGACGCGCGCATCAAGGCTGACTGGCGCGGAAGCGGGCTCGGCTCCTGCGCGAAATAGCGGCAGAATGCGCAGCCGCCGCCAAGGCCGGAGAATTTCTAGGCGCCGCCCAGGCGGGGGAAGACATTCCGGCGCCGCAGCGCCTATATCCGCGAAAGGCCCGCCGCACAGGCGAGAGGCCAAAACCGAGGGCGCGGATGGCGGAGCAGAGCGTGCGGCGCGAAAGCCGATTTCTCACTGCGGGGGATGGGCTGCGGCTCCACTATGTCGATTACGCTCCGGCGGGCGACGGCGCGGCCATTCCGGTCGTCTGCCTGGCCGGGCTCACGCGCACGGCGTTGGATTTCGACGCTCTCGCTCGAGCGCTGGCCGAGCGCGGACGCCGCGTGCTGGCGCTCGACTATCGCGGCCGCGGCCTCTCCGACTGGGACAAGGATTGGACGCGTTACAGCCTCGATGTCGAGGAGGCCGACATTCTGGCCACGCTCGCGGCGGCGGGCGTCGAAAAAGCGGTTTTCGTCGGCACGTCGCGCGGCGGCATTCATGTGATGCGCTTTTCTGCGCGAAGGCCCGAGATTTTAAAGGCCGCGGTCGTCAACGACATCGGCCCGGTGGTGGACGCCGGCGGGCTGCGACGCATCAAAGGTTATGTCGGCCGTGAGCCGGGCTCCGCCACAATGGCGGTCGCGCTCGCCGCGCTGAAGCTCATCGCCGGACCGCAATTCCCCAGCCTCAGACAAGCGGAATGGGAGGAATGGGCGCGCAGCACCTTCGTCGAGACCGACGGACGTCTACAGCTGCGCTATGATCCCGCGCTCTCGCATACGCTCGACGAGGTCGGCCCCGACAGCGGGCCGATCATGTTCCACGACGAATGGAAAGCCATGGCCGCCATTCCGACGCTGGTGATCCGCGGCGGCAGTTCCGATCTTCTCTCGGTGGAGACCTTCGCCGCCATGGGCGAAGGGCATCCGCTGCTCGAGCGCCTCACCGTGCCGGGCCAAGGCCATGCGCCGCTGCTGCTGGATGAGGGGACGATCCGGGCGATAGGGGATTTTGTGGAGAGAGTCGGGTGAGCGAGTAGCGAATAGCGAATAGTCACCCACAGGCGACCGCCCCCTACTCTCCACTCGCTATTCGCTATTCGCTATTCGCCGCATTCAACGGATGCAGGTCGCGCACCATGGCGCGGATGCGCTCGTCCAGCACATGCGTGTAGATTTGCGTCGTCGAAATATCGGCGTGGCCGAGCAATTCCTGCACAACGCGCAAATCTGCGCCATTTTGCAGAAGGTGGCTGGCGAAGGCGTGGCGCAGCCCATGCGGGCTGATGTCGCGCGAGGGAAGTCCTGCCGCCGCGGCCGCGCTTTTGAGATCGCGCGCGAAGGCCTGGCGCGTGAGATGCCCTTCCGCCGCATCGGACGGAAACAGAAAGGGCGAGGCTGCGAGGCCCGGCGAATGTTTGGCGAGCAGCGCGCGATAGACGTTCAGCGCCGCGCGCGCCTGCTCGGAGAGCGGGACGAGACGCTCTTTCGAGCCCTTGCCGCGCACGGTGACGAAGGGCTCGCGCGCGCGCGCCGCGCTCGCCGGCAAAGAGACGAGTTCTGACACGCGCAAGCCGCTGGCGTAGAGAGTCTCCAATGCGGCGTAGAGACGCGCGGCGCGCATGCGCTCGCCCATGGGGCGGGCGTCATCGTCTATCCCCTCCCGCGCGGTGTCGAGAAGGCGCGTTACCTCGTCGACCGAGAGAATATCCGGCGCGCTGCGATGGCGACGCGGACCCTCGAGCGGCGCCGCCGGATCATCGGCGCGATAGCGGTCGACATAGAGGAATTTGTGAAACTGCTTCAGCGCCGAGAGCCGCCGCGCGGCGGTCGCGCCGGTCATGCCGCGCGCCTCCAGCGCCGCGAGATAGGCGCGCAGGCCGTCCGTGTCGGCGCGAAGCGGATCGACGCCGGACTTGCCGAGAAATGCGAAATAATCTTCGAGGTCGCGGCGATAGGCGTCGAGCGTGTTGCGCACGGCGCCGCGCTCGGCGGCCAGCATGTCGAGAAAGGCGGCGATCAGCGGATGGCGCTTGCCGTCGCCCATTCAGAAGGTCTCACTTGTTGAGGCGCTGTGGCGAGATCGTCTGCGTCATCTCGCGCGGCTGCGGCGAGACATAGGCCACGATCGCCAGCATCCCCGCATAGGCGAGGGCGACGAGCACGCCGACAATGACCAAAAAGCGGATGAGGCTGGGCAAGAATCGGCCCCTTTCGAAGAAAACGAATGGCAGCTATCGCCCGAAGCCGGTTGTTTTGCAACCGTCCGCGCGTCTCGTGAGATAGGCGCGCGGCGGCTGTTTCGCCACCGGCGATCGCTCGCCAGAGTCAACGAACCACAACCTTGGTTCCGACATGGACGCGATCATAGAGGTCGGCCACATCGTCGTTCATCATGCGGATGCAGCCGGAGGAGACATTCTGGCCGATCGTGTAGGGCTCGTTGGTGCCGTGGATGCGGTAGAGCGAGGAGCCGAGATACATGGCGCGCGCGCCGAGCGGATTGGCCGGGCCGCCGTCCATATGGCGCGGCAGATCGGGCCGGCGGGCGAGCATCTCGCCGGGCGGCGTCCAATCCGGCCATTCGGCCTTGCGTGAGATGGACTTGACGCCGGCCCAGGTGAAGCCCGGTCGGCCGACGCCTATGCCATAGCGCAGCGCGCGCCCGCTTCCCTGCACGAGATAGAGAAACTTATTCTCTGAATCGATCACGATCGTGCCGGGATGCTCGGCGCCCGCGTAATCGACCTCGGTGCGGAAGAAGACCGGATCGATCTGGCGTTGGACATTGGCCTCGCCCGCGCCGAGGGCCGCGACGCGCCGCCGCGCTTGCGGCTGCGGCTCCGGCGTCTGGCCGGTGACGAGCAATTCGATAAAGCCGCCGCCATAGGCCCCGGGGGCCACGGGCGGCTCGGCGCGCGCCGTGACGACGCGCGGCTGCGGCGCTGGTCGCGGCGCGACATAGGCGGGGACCGGCGGAGACGGCGCCGCGATCGGAGCGCGGGCCGGGAGCGGAGCGGCGGCCGGGGCCGGCGGCGGAGCGACATAGGCCGGCTCGGGCGCCGGCTCCTCGGCCGGGGCGGCCGGAAAGAGCCGACCGGCCTCGCGCTCGCCGATCCCAGTGATGACGCGCGGAGCCGCGGCGGCTGCGCCGACCGAAGACGAAAGAAGGATGGCGAGGAGACAGGAAACTCTTCTGGACATGAAACGCACCGCCCGCCGCGCCGCCCGAGGGCCGACGCGATCATCTTGCTCTAGACTGTTTCGACGCGTTTCCCACGCCGAACCGGCGTCCACTTCGGCTGGAAACGCTCTAGCTGGACCGGGCGAAGAATAAACCCTGAATTTTAATCGTAAATCTGAAGCAATTTTTATGGTTGACGAATAGAAAACACCCGCGCGCACGGCGGCCGGCGGAACGCGCCCGCCCTATCTGCCCTCGCCGGCTGGCGCAGCTTTTGCCGGGGACTTGCCGGACGACCTTCGACGCGACATTCTGTAGCAAACTCGAGACAGCGCTCACGACGCTGAATAAGAAGAAGAGAGAGCCCCGCCTATGCCGCAAGCGATGGCGCAGCGCGCCTATTCCCTCCCCGCCCATTCCCTGCCCGCCGATCCCCTGTCTCTCGTCGAAGCGCTCTCCCGCCTGCGCGAGCAGGGCTGGAGCCAGGAGCTCCAGCTCGCCGTCCTCGCGGCCGGCGATCCCGAATTCGCCTATCGGCTCGCCCATGAGGCGCCCGAGGCGGAGCTGGAAAGCCTCGAGGCGATCATATTGCTGTCCGACGATTTGCGGATTGTCTTCGATTTCGCCGTGGTCAAAGGGGAGCGCGGCGGCGATGTCTCGCGGCTCGAGGATGCGATCGTCGAAAGCCGCGACGGCGGCCTGATGGTGCTGTTTGCGGCCGATGTCGACGGCGCCGACGTCGATCGCATCGAAGACGCGCTGCGTGCGCTGCCGGATACGAAATTCCTGCGCCATCTCGAATTGGAGCTGCATCAGCGCGAGTGGAGCCGGTAACTCCGGCTCGGGAGCTTTCCATGTTCGGTCGCCGAACCGGCGTTCGCGCCCGCTGGGTGAGCGCGGACGTTTCGTCGAGCCTATGGGCGATGATCGCTTTCCTCGATCTCCTCCTCGGCGTCCGGCACAGGCAACCACGCGCGTATTCGCGCGCCGCCAAGCGGTCGATTCTCCACAGTCATCCGCCCGCCGAGCGCTTGCGCGCGCTCGCGCATCCCCAGCAGGCCGCGGCCGCCTCCGCTCGGCCGGTCCGGCATTCCGACGCCATCGTCCTCCACGACGATCGCCAGAACCGAGCCGCCGTCGCTCTCCTCGCTCGCCGCGAATTCGACCCCGACCAGCGCGCGGCGCGCGCCGGAATGGCGAAACACATTGGTCGTCGCCTCCTGAACGATGCGATAGGCGGCGGAAAGAATAGGCTCCTCGAGCGACAACAGATCGTGCGGCGCAACGAGGGCGCAAACGACATCGGGTCGCTTCGACCGCCATGACGCGACGAGTTCGGCGAGCGCCGCGGCGAGGCCGAATTCCGCGAGCCCGCGCGGCGTCAGCCGGCCGAGCAGGCCGCGGACGAGCGCCTGCATCGCTTCGCTCGCCTCGTCCATCTCGACGCCGATACGACGCAAGCGCGCGAGATCCGGCATGGGAGCAGCCGCCGCCTCAGAGAGCGCGACCACGCCCGCCCGGATGGAGAAGAGACAAGGGCCTGCCTCGTCGTGCAGATCACGGGCGATCTCTCGCCGCTCTTTCTCCTGAACGCTGAACAGCTCGGCCATCAGGCCGCGATTTTCGGCCTTCACCTGATCCAGCGTCGCGGCGAGCGAGTTCAACGCAATGGAAATGCCGCGGAATTCGCTCGCGCCACGCAGGGCGACGCGCACATTGGTTCTGCCGGCCTCGAGATCGGCGAGCGCCCGGCGCATGTCTTCGAACGGCGCCAGCGAGACATGGACGAGCCAGAGAACGAGCGCGAAGAAGAGCAAGGTGGCCGCGAAGCTGACGAAGGCGAGCCAGGACAGATCGGACCAGATTTCCGCCAATTCGTCGACCGGATTGGAGACGATGGCGATGCGGCCGTCGTCGACGCCGCGGATCAGCACGGTCGGCAAGCTGCCGAGGCGCAGGATCGAGACGCGGGTCGGCGCGTCGACCAGCGACACGAACCAATCGGGCACGCCGGCGCTGTCGCGACGCTTGGGCGTCGGCTTGCCGAGCGAAGCCACATCCGCATTCGCGAGTATTTTGATGTCGACATGGCGAAGCGCGCCGAGACTTTCATAGAAACGACGCATCGCCGGCGCTGGATCGGCCGTTTCCTGAAGACTTACCAAAGCCGTCGCGAGCAATTCATGCGTCAAGCGCAGCATGGTCTCGTCTTCCGCTCGAATGCGCGGTCCGGCGTGCAGAACGAGAACCGCGACATTGATCAGAAGCGTCGCCGATAGAACGAGGCCGACGAGCCAGCTCAGTCCCGCCCGGAGCGAGAGACGGTCGATAGGGCGACGCAGCATCACGGTCTCCGTCTCGGCGAACAGCGGCGACGAAATGCGAGCTTTTCGTCGATCATGAGACGGTGCCACGCGGCTCTGCCGAAGGTCTACGGAAATTCCCCCGACAAATCCTTCCTGTTTTTCCTGATTTTGTCAGCGCCGCACGCCGCTATTCCGCACAGAATCGCCTGCGAGCCGATCGCGATCACAAATCGACATCCGCCCAGATCGCCGCATGGTCGGAGGCCGCCTCCGAGGCTTTGGTGATCTCCGGATAATGCGGGAAGATCGTCCCGTTCTTGCCGCCCCACACGCCCTTGCGGAAAATGCCGCCGCCTTTCGCCGCGGCGAATAGCGCCGGCGAGAGAAGAATATAGTCGATCTTGTTGGACGCCGCGCCGGCGGCGAAAGTGCCGGGCCGGCCGCCATCGTCGAAAGCGGCGTGCTCGCTGATATCCTTCAAATCGGTCTGATGCAGCAGCGGGGCCAGCGGCGCGCTGTCCGGCGTGTCGTTGAAATCGCCGATGACCGCGACATGCTCGTCGCTCTTGCTCAGCACGTCGTAAATCTCCTTCACCCGCGCCGCCTGCCGCTCGCGCTTGGCGTTGGAGGTCGTCTGCGAGCCGAAGCCCTTGCTCTTGAAGTGATTGATCAAGAGATGCAACAAATTGCCCTTGGGCGTGCGGATTTCATAATGCGCGCAATCGCGGCTGAAGATGCGGCCGGTGTTGTCAACGTCGTCGACATGGCTGTGAATGGCGACGATCTCATAGCCCGCGCGCGCATAGAGGCCGACGTCGATGCCGCGATCGTCATTGCCGTCGATGAGCATGGCGTGGGCGTAGGGCTTTCCGCCCTCCCCCTTGATGATATTGTCGTTGAAACGCACCAGCGCCGGCCTGCTCTCCGCCTCGATGACGCCGAGCACATCGGCGTCGATATCGATGATGA
The DNA here is from genome assembly GCF_001644125.1 of Methylosinus sp. R-45379. Classification (NCBI taxonomy): domain Bacteria; kingdom Pseudomonadati; phylum Pseudomonadota; class Alphaproteobacteria; order Hyphomicrobiales; family Methylocystaceae; genus Methylosinus; species Methylosinus sp. R-45379. Next base: position 7,235 of record NZ_LUUM01000264.1, on the reverse strand, counting down.
CGCGCGCCGTATTGCGCGTCGCCTCCTCGTTCACCTCCTCGCGTTTCAGCTCGACCCAGCCGATCCAGTCGTTGCGACCGCCAGCGACGACCTCGATTCCGGTCTTGGCGCGCTTGACGAGATGGCCGCGATTTTGGCGCAGGATCGCGAAAGGGCCGCCGTCGTCGGATTTCTCGAGCTTCAGCTCGCCGAGCAGCTTGATGATCTTCTTCTTGTCGGCGGCGGCATAGACCGACTTGCCGAGAATGGCGGAGAGCTCGGCCTGCGCCTCCAGCGCCTTCTTGCCGTCGGACCAGGTTTCGCCATTCAGCGCGTGAGCGCGAAGGAAGAGATTTTCGAGATTATAGGATGCGAGCTTCATAGGTGAGCGCCCGGACGAAGGCGAAAAAGCCGTTTCACACAATGGCCGGCGACGCCGGCGTCGTGAAGTATAAGCACTGCACGACGTTTGTTTCAATGATGCGACAGCGCTTCGCGCGGACGAATGGAGGCTTCCTATGCCGCAGAACCGAATTCTGATCGTCGGAACCATTCGTATCCCGCCGGACGCGCTCGAGCGGGCGCTTCCGGCGATGACGGCGATGATCCACGCGAGCCGCGCGGAAGCGGACTGCCTCGCCTATTCCTATGCGGAAGACGTGCTGGAGCCGGGTCTCATCCGCGTGACGGAAATATGGGAGAGCCGCGCGGCGCTGAGCGCGCATTTCGAATCCGCCCATTTGCGCCAATGGCGCGACTCGTGGGAGGCGCTCGGCGTTCACGACCGCCGGCTCGCAGCCTATGAGATCGACGCGGAAGAGGCGGTCTGACCCGCGCCTCGCTCGCTCAGCCGGCGACAGGCTGCGCCAGCGAGAGCTGATAGCCGCTGTCGTCCAGCAGGCCGAACTCGCGCACGCCATAATCCATGGTCGCGATCGGATAGACGATGCGCGCGCGATCCTTCAGCCGTTCCCATAATTCATCGACATTGTCGACGCCGAGATAGATGGCCCCGGTGAACTGCTGGCCCTGCCAATCGCGATGCGTATTGGGCGAGACGAGCATTATGTCCGCCGCGCCCGAGCGCACACGCGCGAATTCCTCCAATTTGAGCAGGCAGACGAAGCCGAGCTCCTCGACATAGAATTTGACGGAACGGGAAACATTTTCGGTGGCGAGCGAAACGGAAATGGTTCGAATGGTCATGCGGCGCATCTCGAAATCTATCCGGCCCGACGCCGGATATTCTTCGAGGTTGCGGGAGATCGCCGCGAAAGTCTAGTCCGATAGCGCTCGCGACCTCCCGCGTCCGCTCACAAATGAATATAGACGAAGCCCATGCCCTGCAGCCGTGCGAGTTCTGCGACGCCGCTCGGAACGATGTCGCGCTCGGTCACGCCATAGAGCGTAGATGGATCGATGTTGCGCTCACGAAGCGTATTGGCGCAGACGAGAAAGCGCACGCCTTGCGCCTTCAACGCGTCGAGCCGCGCGGCGATCTCCTTGTCGGCCCTGGCGATCTGAAACATTTCGACGCCGCTCGCATGATCGACGACGCGAATTTCGACATGATCCTTGCCGACCGCCTCTATGTGGTTCTTGATCGAATTGAGCATGCGCTTGAAATAGGCGACATTGTCCGGGCCGCCGCCGTCATTGTGATAGACAACCTTCTGATCCTTGTAATAATCCGCGGGCTCCGCCATGGAGCGCCCGCCGAGGCCCGCCGCCAAGACCGTCAGCACGATCGTCAACGCATATTTCATCATCCTCGTCCTCGCTCGAACGCCGATCCGCTCGGCCTTGAATCAGCCGCAGACCGGCGCGTCGCATTTGCGGCTGGCGGCGATCATGCGCGCCATCGATTTGGGGCCGGGATAGCCGAGCACGCCGACCGAGCTCACGGCGAAGGACGGCGAGGCCGCGAAGCCGAGATCGGCGCCGAGCTGGACATGGCGCTTCACCACGCCGCCGATCATCTCCGAATTCGCCGATTCCTCGATCTTGGACGTATCGAGACCCATGGCTTTGGCGACCGCGAGAGCGGAGATCCCGTCAATGGCGCCGCGATGCGCGAATAATTGCTTATGGAACTGATAGGCGCGCTCCGGGCCATAGAGGCGCAGCACCGCCTGCTTCACCCGCGCGGACAGAAAGGAGCCGAGGCCGAGCGTGGCGTTGTCGGCGAGCCCGAGCCGCAGATTCTTGTCCTTGGCGACGAGCGCGTCGAGATCGCCCGCGGCCTTGCGGCAATAGGGGCAATTATAGTCGAAGAACTCGAACACGACCACATCGGCGGTGGCCGGCCCATGCCAGAGCAGGCCCGGAAGATCGGCGGGCGAGACTTCCGAGGGCAGACGATAATTGGCGATCGGCTGACCATCGTCGGCCATGATCGGAAAGAGGCTGTTCTCCTGCGCCCGAGCGGGGCGGAAGGCCGCGCCCCCCGCCATTGCGGCGAGCGAGCCGAGCAGCACGCGGCGGCTGAGCGACGAAAGCAATTTATATTCGGCCATAAGAAAGCGCTCCTCATCGAGATCGCATCCCGGCTAGCACAGAAAGAAGCGATTTTAGGGTGTGCGCACGGCGGCCTTCAGCCGCACCAGCCGCCACCGCAGAGTACCGAATGGACGGCCCCCGCGCCCGCCGGCGCCGAGGCGACGGCCGCGTCCGCATCGAGCAGCGAGAAAGCGGCGCCGATGACGATCGCGGCCACGAGAGCGGCGAAGAGCTGGGCGAACTCGGTCATGGCGGGCTTCCTTCTCGTCGGAACAGCCGCATCGGCGGCGAACGCCATGACAATTAGCGCCGCCGTCCGGGGGCGCCTGTGCGAGACCGCACAAAGCGCGCCGGACGAGAAAGAGTAGAGAATCAGGAGGCCGAGAGCGCTCTAGAAGTGACTGTCCGGCTCCTCGCCGGCGTCCTCCTTCAGCTCGTGGCGCATCATCAGCGGGATTTGCGACAGAGCGTAGAGCAGCGTCAGCGGCAAAATGCCGAAGACCTTGAAATTCACCCAGACGTCGGTCGGAAAGCCGCGCCGCACGAATTCGTTGAGCGCGGCAAGGAAGAAGAAGAAAAGCGCCCAGCGCCAGGTGAGCTTGCGCCAGCCGGCGTCGTCCAGCCGAAAGGCGGATTCGAACACCGCCGGCAGCAGCAGCTTGTCGAACCACAGCGCGCCGAGCAGCGCCGAGCCGAACAGAGCGTAGAGAATCGTCACCTTCAGCTTGATGAAATTCTCGTCCTGCAGAAAAAAGGTCAGCGAGCCGAAGACGAGCACGAAGATCGCCGTGACCATCGGCATGGTCGGCAAATGGCGCGTGATGGAATAGGAGACGGCGAGCGTCGCCACCACGGCGACCATCAGCGCCGCCGTCGCCTGGAAGATGCCGAACTTCTGATTGACGATGAAGAACAGGACCAGCGGCCCCATCTCCAGCGCGAATTTCAATCCCGGGTGAAGGCGCCTCTTGGCGGGCGCTGCGGTCGTTTCTTCTGTCATGAGCTTTGCTCGCCCGCCTCGGCTTCGGAGTCGAGCCCGGCGATGGCGCGGGCGAAATCGCGCGCGGTGAAGGGCTCGAGATCGTCCGAGCCTTCGCCGACGCCGATGAAGTGAATGGGCAGGCCGTATTTCTCGGCGATGGCCACGAGAATGCCGCCGCGCGCCGTGCCGTCGAGCTTGGTCATCACCAGGCCGGTGACGCCGGCCGTTCGCTCGAAGGCGTCGACCTGGGCGATCGCGTTCTGCCCGACGGTCGCGTCCAGCACCAGCAGAACGGCGTGCGGCGCCTCCGGCTCGGCCTTTTTCATCACGCGGACGATCTTGGCGAGCTCGGCCATCAGCTCGGCGCGGTTCTGCAGCCGGCCGGCCGTGTCCATCAGCAGAATGTCGGAATCGCGCTCGCGCGCCGATTTGATGGCGTCGAAGGCGAGGCCGGCGGCGTCGGCGCCCTCCGGCGCGTAACATACGGGCGAGTTGAGCCTTTCGCCCCAGATGCGGAGCTGCTCCACGGCGGCGGCGCGGAAAGTGTCGCCGGCGGCGAGCATCACCTTCTTGCCCTCGCCGGTCCATTTGGCGGCGAGCTTGGCGATGGTCGTCGTCTTGCCCGAGCCATTGACGCCGACGACGAGCACGATGAACGGCTTCTTGGTCTGATCCAGCTCGAAGGGGCGCGCGACCGGCTCGAGCACGCGCTCGACCTCCTCCGCCAGAATGGCGCGCACCTCGTCCGGGCCGATGGTCTTCTCATAGCGCGCCGCGCCGACCTTGCCGGAGATGCGCTGCGCGGCGGCAACGCCCAAATCGGCGCGGATCAGCACATCCTCGAGCTCCTCGAGCGTGAGCGCGTCGAGCTTGCGCTTGCTGAAGAGATCGGAAATGCCCTGGACGATGGCCTGCGAGGAGCGCGATAGCCCCCCGGTCAGCCGCTCCCACCAGGAACGCTTTTTCGGACGATCTGCGCCGGCTTCTTCGGCGGGCGTTCCTCCACGGCCGAACAGCCGCGCGAAGAGTCCCTTTTTTTCTTCGGCTTCGCTCATGGTACCTCGCGGTCGCGGCCGATTGCTACACCAGGGCGCGCCGGAGAGCCAGCGGCGCGTTTCGCCGCGCCGGGGTTGAAGCGGCCGAATGGCGGCTCGATATGAGACGTGGGGGGCTGGCCTCGAACGACCCGGGGTCGTCGCAGTGACAGCCGGCGCAGCCTGGATCGACGTCTCGGAGAGGCGATCCGGCGGACAATTTTTCTTCGGAGACAGCGAGACAGCGGCGGCCATCGCCGCCGCCAATTGGGCGCGGTCGCCGCTCGGCATGCCTCAGACTTGGCCGAAGCGCCTGCGCGTAGCGCTGGAGATTTGCCTCAACAGCGCCTTTCCCATCGCCATCTTCTGGGGCGGCGAGCTCTGCCTTCTCTATAACGACGCCTATCACGGCCTGCTCGCCGACAAGCATCCACGCGCGCTCGGCCGGCCGGCCCGCGAGGTGTGGCCGGAAGTCTGGGATGTCATCGGCCCCATGCTGCAGGGCGCGTTCACCGACGGCGCGCCGACGCGCTCGGAAGATCTGCAGCTGCACATGATCCGCAACGGCCGCCGCGACGAAGGCTATTTCACCTTCTCCTACAGCCCTATCCCCGATGACGACGGCGGCATAGGCGGCGTCTTCTGCCCGGTGGTGGAGACGACCGACCGCGTCATCGGCGAGCGGCGGCTGCGCACATTGCGCGATCTCGCCGCGCTGAGCCGGGCCGAGAACGAGGGCGAGGCCTGCCGCCTCGCCGCCAGCGTGCTCGCCGTCAATGGCTATGACCTGCCCTTCTCCGCCATCTATCGCTTCGACCATGAGCGCGGCGAGGCGGAGCTGATGGCGGCGACCGGCGTGCGTCCGGGCGGCCACATCGCGCCGCTTCGCATCCCGCTCGGCGATCCCGATCCGATCCGCGGCGACATTTGGGGCCTCGCCGAGGTCGCGCGGCTGACGCCGGGGCGCGTCGCCATTCGCACGATCGACGCGCGCTTCGGCGAGCCGCCTTGCGGCCCCTGGCCGGCGGCGGCGGATGAAGCCGTGCTCTTTCCCATCGTGCTGCTCGGCCAGGACCGCGCCGCTGCGGCGCTGATCGCCGCCATCAATCCGTTCAAGCGGCTCGACGCCGCCTATGCCTATTTCCTCGATCGCGTCGCCGCGAAAATCGCCTCCTCGATGACCGACGCCCGCGCCTATGCGGCCGAGCGGGAGCGCGCCGAGGAAATCCGCGTGCGCGAGCTGGCGCTGCAGCGAACCGAGGCCGAGCTGCGCGAGGCGCAGAGGCTCGGCCGCATCGGCAGCTGGCGCTGGAGCGGACGCCATGACGATCGCGGCGGCGCCTCGCCTTATATCGCGCGCATCTTCGGCCTCGACCCCGATGCGCCGCCGCCGAGCTTTGCAGAGCAGAAGGGCCTGCTCTACGCCCCCGCCGATTGGGAGCGGCTCGACGCCGCGACCAGCGAGACCTTGCGCACCGGCGAAGGCTTCGAGCTCGACCTGCCCGCGCATCGCGCCGACGGCGTCGCCATTCATGTCACCATTCGCGGCGAGGCGGTGCGCGACGAGCGCGACGCCATCGTCGGATTGCGCAGCACGATTCAGGACATCACCGAGCGCAAGCACGCGCAGGAGCGCGTCGAGCTGCTGCTGCGCGAGGTCACGCATCGCGCCAAGAATCTCCTCACCGTCGTGCGCGCCGTGGCGCGGCAGACGGCGCGGCGCGACTCGCCCATCGCCTTCGCGCAGCGCTTCGATCAGCGCATAGCGGCGCTCGGCGCGAGCCATGATCTATTGGTGCAGAACGAATGGCGCGGCGTCGAGCTGCATGCGCTGACGCGCTCGCAGCTCGCCCATTTCCGCGATCTGTTCGGCTCGCGCATCTGCATGGAGGGGCCGACGACGGTGGTGAAGCCGGCGGCGAGCCAGGCCATCGGCATGGCGCTGCACGAGCTCGCCACCAATGCCGGCAAATATGGCGCGCTCTCCAATGACACGGGCGTCGTGCATATCGCCTTCGGCGTCGTCGGCGAGGGCGATGCGCCGCATTTCGAGATGGAGTGGCGCGAGAGCGGCGGCCCGACCGTCGTCGCGCCCAAGCGTCACGGCTTCGGCCATATGGTGATTCTGCAAATGGCCAAACATGCGCTCGGCGGACAGGTGACGCTCGACTATGCGCCGAGCGGCGTCGTCTGGAAGGTGAGCGCTCCGCTCGACAATGTCATCGAGCCCGCGCAAGGAGAGGATTAGATGAAGGGTAACGAGCCGATCCGCATTCTCGTCGTCGAGGACGAGCCGGCCATCGCCGCCGATCTCTGCTTCGTCGTCGAGGAGGTCGGATATGAGATCGGAGGCACGGCGAGCTCGGTGGACGAGGCCTTGAAGCTGCTCGAGGACGAGGACATAGACGGCGTGATCCTCGACGCCAATCTGCGCGGCGCCAGCAGCGCCAGCATCGCCGACGCGCTGAGGGCGCGCAATCTCCCCTTCTTCGTGCTGTCGGGATATCTGCAGCGGCAATTGCCGGAGCCGCTCTGCGGCGCGCCCTTCCTCGCCAAGCCCTATGACCAGGACGAGCTGACCTCGCGCATACGCGATCTCGGGCGCTAGAGCTTCCAGCCGAAGCGGACGCCGGTTCGGCGTTCCGGCGGCGCGGGCGCGTCCGAGCGAGGCCGAGGCGCCCGAAGCCGAGCGCCTCCCCGCCGTGATCGTCAGCGATGATGATGATGGTGGTGGTGGTGGT
>NZ_LUUM01000263.1:0-12654 GCF_001644125.1 Methylosinus sp. R-45379 | reverse complement strand
AAGTTAACGGACAGACTCTGAGAGGTGAAGGTGATAGATTCAGCAGGTGACGCGCCTAGCCGCGCGCTCCTCGCTAACCGCGAGACTTGCGACGAGGATCGCCGCGAGCGGAAACAGCGCCGCCCATAGCGGCACGGCGGCGAGACCGGCGCCGTGATCAATGACGAAGCCGCCGGCCCAGGCGCCAATGGCGTTGCCGAGGTTGAAGGCGGCGATGTTGAACGAGGAGGCGAGGCTCTGGCCGGCGCCTTCCGTCTTCGACAAGACCCACATCTGAAGCGGCGCGACGGTCGCAAACGCTGTTGCACCGAGCAAGCCGACGAGGACGACGGCGGTGAATGGCGACCGCAGGCCAGGCGCCATCAGGGCCAACACAACGGCGAGAGCGGCGAGCGTCGCGAAGACGGTCGGCACTAGCCAGCGATCCGCCAGCTTGCCGCCGAGGAGATTGCCGGCGACGAGCCCACCGCCGAAGACGAGGAGGATCGGCGACACGGCGACTTCCGAGAAGCCGCTGATCCGCGTCAGCATTGGCGCAATATAGGTGAAGACGGCAAAGACGCCGGCGTAGCCGAGAGCCGTTGTCGCAAGGCCGAGAAGGACGGGCGCCCGCAAAATGGCGGCGATATCCGCCCGCCAGTCGCTCGCCTCGACGGGGCGGTCGTCCTCGGGTACGAGGGCGGCGATGATGGCGAGCGCAATCAGTCCGACCACCGCCACCGCCCAGAAGGTGGCGCGCCAGCCCAGATGCTGACCGACAAGCGTGCCGAGCGGCACGCCGAGGATCGTGGCGACCGTCAGGCCGGTGAACATCACCGCGATGGCGGAGGCCTTGCGATCCGCGGCCACGAGGCCGGTCGCGACCACCGAGCCGACGCCGAAGAAGGCGCCGTGCGCGAAGGCGGTCAGCACGCGCGCCGCCATGAGGAAGCCGTAACTCGGCGCGATCGCACAGGCGGTGTTGCCGGCGACGAAGATCGCCATCAGCACGATGAGCACGGTCTTGCGCGGCAAGCGCGCCGTGACGACCGTCAGGACTGGCGCGCCGATGACGACGCCGAGCGCATAGCCGGAGATGAGCAGGCCCGCTGCGACGATCGTCACGCCGAAATCGGCGCTGACCTCCAGCAGAAGCCCCATGATGACGAATTCGGTGACGCCGATGCCGAAGGCTCCGGCCGTCAGGGCATAAAGCGCCAAGGGCATGATTTGTCCCGCGATGGTGTGTGTCGGGACAACAGATAGATGTTCGGCTTCAGGTGATATAGAATGCGGATTGGAACATCATTTATGAATTGAAAGACAATGGCGCGACCTGAGATCAATCGTTCCGGCGAGATGGAAGTCTTCACCCGCGTGGTCGAACACGGTGGCTTTTCCGCCGCCGCCCGCATCTGCCGCATGACGCCGTCAGCCGTGAGCAAGCTCGTCGCACGGCTCGAGGCGCGGCTCGGCACGCGGCTCGTCAACCGATCCACGCGCGCCTTCCAGCTCACGCCGGAGGGCTGCGTCTTCTATGAGCGGGCGACCCGCATTCTGGCGGACATCGAGGACGCCGAGCGCAATGCCGGCGCCGGTGAGCGGCCGGTCGGTCGCATCCGGCTCAACACCAGCGCATCCTACGCCACCCATATCCTCGCGCCGATCCTGCCTGAGTTCCTGGAGCGTCACCCCGGCGTGACGCTCGATCTCGTCGAGACCGATCAGATCGTCGATCTCCTGGCGGAGCGCACGGATGTGGCAGTGCGCGCGGGGCCGTTGAAGAGTTCGAGCCTCGTCGCCCGCAAGCTCGGTGATACCGCGATGGTGATCGTCGCTGCGCCGTCCTATCTCGCCCGTGTCGGCGAGCCGAAGACAATGGAGGATCTCGACAGCCATAATCGCATCGGCTTCGGTTATGTCCGCTCCGTCGATGGCTGGCCGTTGAAGAGGGGCGACGAAATGATTGTCGTGCCGACCGTTGGCCGCGTGCAGGCGAGCGACGGCGAGGCGCTGCGGCACTTGGCGCTCGGCGGCAGCGGACTTGCCCGTCTCGCCGCTTTCACGGTGCGCGACGACATCGCCGCCGGCCGTCTCGTGCCCGTGCTCGGTCACCTCAACCCTGGTGACCGCGAGGCCTTCCATGCCATCCATATCGGCCAGGGCGGACCATTGCCCTCACGCGTCCGGGCGCTGCTCGATTTCCTCGCGGAGTGGGGGAAGGTCGAATAGCTCGAGACAGGCAGAAAGAGGGGCGTAGAGGGTTATAGCGTAGACGTAGCTCTCATCCGGGTCCCGCGTGGCCCGCCAGCCCCGCCGATTGCGCGCTGTGGCGCGATATTCTGCGACATAGCTATGCAAACGCCGCCGATCACCGCACGCCACGGCAAGGCGGAATTGAGAATCAGCTTCCAATTTCACTCTTGAGTCGAACCACAACCTTGCCGAACGGCCCGCGTTCGAGATGATCGAACGCCGCGCGCACGTCCTCAAATCCGTAGACCCTGTCGATCACCGGCTTGATGCCGTGTTCGTCGGTGGCGCGGTTCATGTCCTCGAATGCCCTCCTGTGGCCGACTGAAATGCCCTGGATAATGGCCCTCTTCAGCATCATGGGAACCGCCGACAGCACGATCTCCGATCCCTTCATGAAGCCGATCTGGGCGATACGCCCGCCACTCGCCAGTGCGCCGGCCGACTGGCTGATATTGTCGCCGCCGACCAGCTCGAGCACATGATCGACGCCCCGCCCGTCGGTCAGGTCCAGCGCTGCAGCGGACCAGTCCGGGTTTGCACGAGTATCGATCACGCCGAAGGCGCCGAGCGCCTTTGCGCGTTCAAGCTTCTCCGCGCTCCGGGAGGTGACGATCACGCGGGCTCCGAACGCCCGTGCAAACTGGAGCCCGAACAGGGCGACGCCGCCCGTGCCCTGCACCAGAACCATCTGGCCCGCTTTCAGATGACCGGTCTCGATCAGGGCGAACCATGCCGTCAGCGCCGCAACCGGCAAGGTGGAGGCTTCCTCGTCCGTCAGCGATGCGGGCGCCTTGACGGCGACGACCTCGCGAAGGCTCACATATTCGGCCAGCATGCCCGGAAGCGGTCCGCCGAGCGACAGGCCATGCCGGGTCATCTCCCGCGGTGGCTCGCCGTCGATCCATTGCGTCCAGAAGTTTCCGAGCACCCGGTCGCCGACCTTGAATCGTGACACATCCGCGCCGGTCGCCACGACCTCGCCCGCCATGTCTGATACCGGAACGAACGGCATGGTTGGCCTGTCGGGTAGTAACTCGCCTTCGACCACCAGCTTGTCGCGATAGTTGAGGGAGACCGCCGCAACCCGGATCAGCAGATCTTTGCTGCCCGGCGCCGGCACCGGCGCTTCGGCCAATTGCAGGTTCTTCACTCCGAATGACGGCAGCTGCCATCGTTTCATTATCTCGCTCATTGTCGATCCTTTCACGTGTTAAGCGAGGGATCTTATTGACAATCATATGGATTGTATTGTGACGTATTTTGCGAACATTTCCTCCATTTGGTCTTCAATTGATGAGCCTGAACATTCATTCCCACCTTCAAGGCATTTCCGCCTTCGTCCATGCGGCGGAGACAGGCAGCTTCACGGCAGCAGCCGCACGCATGGGCATGTCGAAGTCCGCGACCGGTAAGAGCGTCGCTCGCCTTGAAGAGCGTCTCGGTGTCCGGTTGCTGGACCGCACCACCCGCAGCCTGAACCTGACGGCCGAAGGGCAGGCCTATTACCAGAGCTGCCTCAAGGTCCTGGAAGAACTCAACGCAGCGGAGACGCTGCTGGCCTCACAAAAGCGCGTCGTATCGGGAACCTTGCGGATCAACCTGCCGATCTCGTTCGGCCGCTTGTGCGTCATGCCCGTCCTCAAGGAGGTCGCGGACAGGAACCCCGATCTCAATCTCGATATCTCATTCACGGACCGCCAGGTCGATCTCGTCGAGGAAGGCATCGACCTTGTGGTGCGGCTTGGCGATCCCGGAGATCACGCGAGCCTGATCGGGCGGCGCATTGGTGCGCAAGGGTCGATCATCTGCGCCGCACCGGCCTATCTGGACCGTTGCGGGCGTCCGGCCTCCGTAGAAGAACTCGTCAATCACGACTGCCTCGCCTTCGCCAAAGATGGCCGCCCGCTGCCATGGGCGGTTTGCGGCCCAGACGGAACGGTCAGGTGGTTCGTCATCCAGCCGCGCCACACCATCAGCCATGGCGAAGCCCTGCGGGACGCGACTGTGAACGGGTTGGGGCTAGCCTACCTTTCGACCTGGCTCGCGGCGGACGATCTCCGCAGCAGGCGGCTTGAAGTGGTGCCGATTCCCACCCCTGCGGAAGACGTCCCCATTACCGCGCTTTGGCCTCGCTCGCGGGACCTGGCGCCCAAAGTACGGGTGGTGGTAGATGCCCTCGTCGAGGCGTTCATACCTACGCACCTGACCGGCTCGTGAGAAAGGGCGGCGTTAGAGGGCTTTAGCGTAGACGTAGTGCTCATCTTCGTCGGGCGTGGCCCGCCATACCCGCCGATTGCCCTCTATGGCGCAATATTTTGCGCGGTAACTACGCAAGGATCGCCGCACTGGCTTATGAGAACGGAGGCTCGTCGGGCGCGCCGTCAAAACGCGGTTCGTCGTTTGGCATGGACCGCTTGACCACAAATTCCGGCACAGGCTAAATGGTTGTATGACACAACGTTTTGCGTCTATGCTCCCATGTCTCTAATGCGTTCCACCGTCGATTCTATCCGCGCCGCATCTCGGCAGCTTGTTCGAGAACTTGGCTTCTTGGGCGGCACTTTCGCCGGAACCGACTTGCCGCCTTCCGCCGTCCACGCCCTGATCGAAATCGACGCCAGAGACGGGATCTCAGCGCGCGATCTCGGCGGAATTCTCCGCCTTGAAAAGTCGAGTGTCAGCCGGATGCTGCGTAAGCTCGTCCTCTCTGGCGATGTCCTGGAGGAGCCGGACGCGGAGGATGCGCGCACCAAGAAGCTCTCTTTGACCGATCCAGACGCCCGGTCGATGGCGACCAGCGGCAAGGGCACGGGTATCGTCGGCTATAATGTTCAGATCGCCGTTGACGCCGAACACCATCTGGTCGTCGCGCACGAGGTGACCAATGTCGGCGCCGACCGCTCGCAACTGGCGGCTATGGGCGGCAGGGCGCGCGATGCGACGGGATGCGAGGAAGTCACCGTACTTGCAGACCGGGGCTATTACAATGGCGAGGAGGTGCTGGCTTGCGAGGGAAAGGGCGTGCTGCCTTACGTTCCCAAGACCCAGACCTCAGGCAACGCCAAACGCGGCCTCTTCACCGTGCAGGATTTCATCTACGACGCCGAGAACGACCGGTATGCCTGCCCGGCGGGCGAGTTTCTGACCAAGGGAAAAATACGCTCAGACCGCCGTGACGATATGGACCACTACCGCAACCTCACGGCGTGCCTGACCTGCGGGCTCAAACCCCAATGCACGACTGACAAGGTCAAACGGCAGAAACGCTGGGAGCACGAAGCGGTGCTCGACCGGATGCAAGCCAGGCTCGACCGCATGCCTGAGGCCATGATCATTCGTCGACAGACCGTCGAGCATCCTTTCGGAACCCTCAAGGCGTGGATGGGCAGCACCCATTTCCTGACCAAGACCCTTGAAAAGGTCAAAACCGAAATGAGTTTGCATGTGCTCGCCTATAACATGAAGCGGATGATCAATATCTTCGGCGTGAAGCCGCTCATGCAGGCCATCGCCGGCTGAACCCGTCGGCCGAATGCACGCGGCATCGTTTCTCGTGCCGGCCCGTGGCCAATATCCGGCAATCAGCTCACGCATCGCTTCAGAGCGCACCGAATTTTTCAGGTTAGATTACAGCGCTCTATTGGACTATGCGAGGGCGGCCAACGCGATCCGAACGGTTTCGGACTGAACGGCTGCACGGTCGTCCGGGCGAAGATAAAACATGGGTTGCCGCGGCCTGTATCACGCTTGGCGACAAACGCATTTTCATATCGAAGTCTTTCCTGAACTCGCCGGCTCGCGCGCCGTCGGACACAATCTTTAGAATATGCTCGAAGATGTCTTTGTGCTGCTCGGGAGGCGCTTCTGGATGGTTGTTGGTAAAGACCGCCTGACCCACGACGGCGCGGTAATTCCCGACCGCAAGCCAATTCAAAATGTGATCGCCCACCAAAGTGAGATGGTCCCGTGCCGGCAGGGCCCTCGCTGCGATTTCAGCCACGGACGAGGAGCATGAGGCGGGCATCGAAATCCGGCGTATCGAAGCCGGATTGGATTTACGCCGATTTCGCAATGCCGACGTATCAGTCGTCCAAGACCTAGAGATCGCCAGCATACGCGCGATGCGTCGACGTCGATGAGGCTCGAACCTCAGCGAGGCCTGCGCCCGTTTTGGACGGGCTAACCTTCACCATGAGTGCTCGCTCGATATTTCCCGCGTCACGGGAGCTCGAGGCTCGACAATTCGGTTCGGTCTGACCCGAAAAGCGCTCGAGACCGAGACGAAGAACGCCGGTACGAAAAAGATCGCGAGAAGCGTCGCGCTGAGCATGCCGCCGACGACCGCCGTGCCGATCGCGATGCGGCTGGCCGAACCGGCGCCGGTCGCGAAGACGAGAGGCAGAGTGCCGGCGACGAAGGCGATGGACGTCATCAAAATCGGCCGCAGCCGCTCGCCGGCGGCGGCGATCGCGGCCTCCGCCAGCGTTGCTCCATTGTCGAAGAACGCTTTTGCGAATTCGATGATGAGGATCGCGTTCTTCACCGCGAGGCCGACCGTCGTGAGCAGGCCGACCTGAAAATAGACGTCATTGGCCAGTCCGCTGCTCAATGTCGCCGTGATCGCGCCGATGACGCCGAGGGGAACGACCAGTATGACGGAAAGAGGGATCGCCCAGCTCTCGTAGAGAGCTGCGAGACAGAGCACGACGACCGTCAGGGAGATGGCGTAGAGCGCGGCTGTCTGCGAGCCGGATTTCTGTTCTTCATAGGAGAGGCCGGTCCATTCGTAGCCGACTCCCGGAGGAAGCTTCTCGATGAGGCGCCGCATCGCCGCCATGGCTTCACCAGTGCTGTGGCCGGGCGCGGGGGCGCCGAGAATTTCGAAGGATGTGAGACCATTGTAGCTTTCTACTTTTTGTGGGCCCAATGTCCATGCGCCGTCGAGGAAGGCGTCGAACGGAACCATTTTTCCCGACGAGTTGCGCACGCGCCAACGCGCGAGGTCGCTCGGCGACATTCGCGAAGCTGTGTCACCCTGGACATAGACCTGCTTCACACGTCCCGCTCGCAAGAACTGATTGACATATTGCGAGCCGAGAGCGCCCTGTATTGTCGCGTTGAGGTCGCTCACCGAGACGCCGAGCGCATTGGCTTTTTCGCGGTCGATCTTCAGCCGATACTGGGGCGCGTCTTCGAGCCCGTTCGGGCGCACGCCCGCAAGTGTAACGTCCTGTGCGGCCATTCCGAGCAGTTGGTCGCGCGCAGCGAGAAATTTGTCACGCCCGAGTTGGCCCCGGTCTTCGAGCTGGAGGTCGAAGCCTGTCGCATTGCCGAGCTCCATCACCGCCGGTGGCTGGAAAACGAAGACTCGGCCGTCGCGACTCCCGGCAAAATGTTGCATTGCGCGACCGGCGACGGCTGCGCCGCTCTGTCGGGGGCTCGGTCTTTCCGACCAATCCTTCAGCTTGATCGCCGCGAAGCCGGCGTTCTGGGCCTGACCGGCGAAATTGAACCCCGAGACGGTCAGCACCGATTCGACATTCTCCTTTTCGGCGGTCAGCAGGTAATCGGCCATCTGCTTGTTCAATGCCGCCGTTTGTTCGGCTGTGGCTCCAGGCGGCATCGTCACTTGGCCGAAGAGGAGCGCCTGATCCTCATCGGGAAGAAAGCCGGTGGGGATTCGGTTGAACAGCACGACCGCCGCCACGGTGATCGCCATGAAGATCAGACGGAACGCGCGCGGGCGCGCGATCAGATTGTGGACGCCATTTTTGTAGCGCTCGGTGAGGCGAGCGAATGTGCGATTGAACCATGCGAAGAAGCCGGCCCCGGGACCGCTTTCCCGCGCCGTTTCTTTCAACAGCGTCGCGCAGAGCGCCGGAGTGAGAATCAATGCGACCAGCACGGAGAGCGCCATTGCCGACACGATCGTGACCGAGAACTGACGATAGATCACGCCGGTCGAGCCGCCGAAAAAGGCCATAGGCAGAAACACCGCCGAGAGCACCAGAGCGATGCCGACGAGCGCTCCCGATATCTCGTCCATCGACGCGCGCGTGGCGTCTCGAGGCGACAAACCTTTTTCGCTCATGAGCCGTTCGACGTTTTCGACGACGACAATGGCGTCATCGACGAGGAGGCCGACGGCGAGCACCATTGCGAGCATCGTCAGCGTATTGATCGAATAGCCGAGAGCGGCGAGCACGCCGAATGTGCCGAGCAGCACGATCGGCACAGCGATCGTCGGAATGAGCGTTGCGCGAAAGTTTTGCAGGAAGACGAGCATGACCACGAAGACCAGCGCGACGGCCTCGAAAAGCGTCTTCACCACCTCCTCGATGGAAAGCGTGATGAAGGGTTCGGTGTCGAGCGGATAGGCGAGCTTGAGGCCGGGAGGGAAAAATTTTTCGAGGCGGTCCAGCTCGGCGCGCACGGCTGCTTCCGTGGAAAGCTGGTTGGCTCCCGGGGCGAGCTTGAGCGCGAGAGCGCCGAACGGCTTGCCATTATAGAGCGATGCCGTCGAATAGGACTGCGCGCCGATCTCGACGCGCGCGACGTCCTTTAATCTCACCTGTGAGCCGCTGGGGTTCACTTTGAGCAGGATTTCCTCGAATTGCTCGGGCGTTTCGAGCCGGGCCGGTCCGATGATTGCGGCGTCGAGCCGATTGCCTCTGCTGGCCGGCAGTCCGCCGAGCTCTCCTGACGAGACTTGCACATTCTGCGCGGTGAGCGCGCTCGTGACATCGCCGACGGTCAGCGAATATTTGTTGAGCTTGTCCGGATCGAGCCAGATGCGCATGGCGTATTCGGATCCGAACGAGGTGAAGTCGCCGACGCCGGTGATGCGCGTCAACGGATCCTTGAGGTTGGAAGAGACATAGTCGTCGATGTCGACAGCCGACATCGCGCCGTCGTCGGAATAGACGCCGACGATCATCATGAAGCTTTTGACCGATTTGTTGACCTTGATCCCCTGCTGGGTGACTTCGGTCGGCAGATTCGGCTGGGCGAGAGACAGCTTGTTCTGAACTTGCACCTGCGCGATGTTCGGATCCGTGCCTTGCACGAATGTCAGGTCGATTTCCATCGATCCATTCGATTGGGCGGTCGAAAGTAGATATTCCAAGCCATCGAGGCCCGACATTTGTTGGAGAATGGGTCTTACCACAGTATCCATGACCGTCTGAGCGGAAGCGCCTGGATAGGTGACCGTGATCGAGATTTGCGGCGGAGCGATGCTGGGATATTGCGCGATCGGCAACCGAAAGATCGAGATGCCGCCGAGCAGCATCACGATCAGGCCGAGAACCCATGCGAAGACCGGACGGTCGATGAAGAAGCGTGACATCGATGGAATCCCCGTGGCGAAACGTCAGGACCGTTTGTCGGCGCGGATCGCCGCGTCTTCGACCGCGGCGGGTCGAACGACATCGCCGGGACGTATGTTCTGCAATCCATCGACGATCACGCGCTCGCCCGCGCGGAGGCCGCCGATGACGATCCATTGATCGCCGATCGCTTGACCTGTTTGTATGATGCGCAGGCTCGCCTTGTCGTCGTCTCCGATCAGTAGGACGGTCGCGTCTCCATGCGTATTGCGGGAGACTGCTTGCTGCGGTATCAGAACGCCGTTTCGATCCACCCCTTCCTGAAGGGAGGCATGTACATACATGCCCGGCAACAGGAGGTGTTTGGGGTTGGGGAAAATCGCCCGCATGAGAACCGTGCCCGTCCCCTCGTCGACGGTGACCTCCGAAAATTGCAACTTTCCCGCGACATCATATGTGCTGTTGTCTTCGAGCTTCAAAGTGACCTTCGCCGCGCCATTGCCGATGCTTTCGAGCCCGCCGCTCGCCAGCGCTTTCCGCAGACGCAGTAGTGTTGTCGCCGATTGCGTCACATCGACATAGATCGGGTCGAGCTGCGTGACCGTCGCGAGAACATTGCTTTGGTTGGCGATCACGAGCGCGCCCGGCGTGACTGTGGATCGACCGATACGGCCGGAGATGGGCGCCAGAACTTTCGTATAGGAAAGATTGATCTTCGCCTGGGAGATGCTCGCTTGGGCGATGGCGATATCGGCCTCCGCTTGTTGGGCTGTCGCCACGGCGTCCTCGACGTCTTGCTTGCTCACGGCTTTCATGGCGGACAGCGACTTGTAACGAGTGGCTTTCGCGTTTGCCGCTTGATAGGTCGCCCGATTGCGCGCCAATGTGGCGACCGCGCTGTCATAGGCCGCTTGGTAGAGAGCGGGATCGATCTGATAGAGTTGCTGGCCTTCTTTGACTTCGCTGCCTTCTTCGAATAGCCGTTTCAGGACGACCCCATTGACTTGGGGTCGCACCTCCGCGGTCAGGACAGCGGTCGTGCGGCCAGGCAATTCCGTCACGCGCGTGATCGGTTGGAGATGGACGACGACATAGCCCGCCTGCGCAGGCGGACGCGTCGGCTCGGCGGCCAGCGCTTGTTCGCAGCTCGCAGCGACCGCAATAGACAGCAGCGCGAAGAAAGCGCCGAACAGCCCTGCTGCGGCCGAGCGCGAAATCGGTGCTTCGGGTGTCATGACAATCGAGGGCGACAAAGAGACACGGTGACGCGTCGGTATCATGTGC
Source organism: Methylosinus sp. R-45379 (assembly GCF_001644125.1). Taxonomy (NCBI): domain Bacteria; kingdom Pseudomonadati; phylum Pseudomonadota; class Alphaproteobacteria; order Hyphomicrobiales; family Methylocystaceae; genus Methylosinus; species Methylosinus sp. R-45379. The sequence continues at coordinate 1,807 of NZ_LUUM01000263.1, read as the reverse complement.
GGCTCCGCTCGAGAGAGTGGGGAAAACATAGCGCTTTTCGTCGTAGGGCTTCGGAGAGGCCGAGGCCCCTCATTCGCCGCCTTTCTGGGTCTTCGCGGGCGATCCGCGGGAGGGCGGCGCCGAAACGGCTCGACCGAACATGTCCGCGAACTGTTCCAGAAGCCGTCTCGTCATTTCGGGGGAGGTCTCGAGAATCTCGCGATGGACGAAACCCAGCTCGAAGCCCAGACTGAGCAGCATTTCGGCGGCGGAGCCGACATCGAATTCAGGTTCGGTAATTCCAGCGTCGACGTAGCGAGCGAGCCGCGCTTCGAGGCCGCTCCTGATTTCTTCACGGATCCAGATGCGGTTCAAATGCGTTTTGAAGGCTCGATCGAGCAGGGCTCTCGAGATCACGATGCGAATTCGGTCCGAACGTTCCGAGATTTTCTCGACCAAATGCGCGAGCATCTCGCGCGCTTCTTGCGCCATGGTCGAACAAAGCGGGCGCCCCAGGAAGAGCGCCGCGTCGGAGCGGTCATCCTCCTTGTCGAGCACCGCGAGCAGCAGGCCTTCCTTGCCGCTGAAATATCGCTGGATCAGGGCCTCCGAGCATCCTGCGGCGTCGGCGATGGCGCGCGTCGTCGCTCCCTCGTAGCCGCATGCGGCGAACGCCGTCGCTGCGGCCGCGATCAGAGCGTCGCGAGTGGCTTGGCGGTCGCGGGCTCGCGGCTTGCGGACCAGGTCGTCGGAGTGCATATCGCCTCGTAAGTAAGTATGTGAACACATACTTACGGGGCATGAGCTATCGGGTCAAGAGCCTCGGCGCAAGAAAATGCGGGCGAGTTCGCGCTATCGCGGCAAGTCGGAAACGTCAGGTCGTTCCAAGCCGGTCGGCTCGGAACAGCGGGCGTGCCGCCGGTCTCGATGGAGAGGCCTCGTAGTCGACGATCATCTCTCTCGAAAAGGCTCCGACGGAGCATAGGCGGCGAGAAAAACCCCGACTCCGGTGGTGATCGTGCGGTTGCGCTCGGTCGCCGACAATGCCGACTCGTCGCCGAGCATGGCCCGCAACTGAAGGTCGCCACGGATCAGGCCGATAAAATGCTTGGCGACGTCGCGGGGAACGGACCGGCGGAGCGAGCCTGCCGCCATTGCGGTCTCGAACACCTCCGCCAGTCGCGCGATCAGCCTGTCCGGCCCGTTCTCGTAAAAGAGCTTGCCGAGTTCGGGAAAGCGCCGGGCCTCGGCCGCGACGATCCGGTTCGTGGCCACCACGTCGGGAGACAGCAATAGATCGAGCACCGCGCCGGCAAGACGCTCCATTTTGCTTCTCAAATCCGCGGCGCCCGTCACCCCTGACACCAGGCCGGATGAAAACCGGTCGCCGGCCGCCCAGATCACAGCCGTGAACAATTCATCCCGGCTGCCATAATGCGCGTAGAGCGTCGCTTTGCTGACGCCGGCTTCCTGAGCGATCGCCTCCATCGATGTTTCGGCGAAGCCTCGGCTGAGAAACAACCGGTGAGCCGCCTCGACGATGCGCTCGACCGTTCGCGGCCCTCTCGTCCTTACTTTCGGCCTGCCGGGCTCCGCCATTGCGATCCTCATTCGATATCCATAACTGAACGGCATCGTTCAATAGTTGACGGTTCGCATGGTTATTGATAGCCTTTTGCGGTGGAAATGCAAAACCAACCCGTTCATTTGAACGGGGCGCGATGTTTCGGAAGAGATGGTCGCGGGGCTGCGCGCGTCCGTCCAATCCCACAAAGCACGCCGTCGCCGTCAGGGTAGGCAAGAGGGAATCATGACCAACATTGTCTGC
>NZ_LUUM01000262.1:0-44371 GCF_001644125.1 Methylosinus sp. R-45379 | reverse complement strand
CCAGCGTCATCATCACGACGAATCTCAGCTTCGGCGAATGGGCCGCCGTCTTCGGGGACGCCAAGATGACGACGGCTCTGCTCGATCGCCTCACTCACCGCTGCCATATCCTCGAAACCGGGAACGACAGCTTCCGGTTCAAGGACAGCTCGGCGAAGGCGGACAAGCCAGCAAAGGAGAAGACCAAAACTTGACGACCGACTGACCCGCAAGCCATCTTCAACCCGGGTCAGTTCTCAACGGAAATCCTGGGTCAAATCTCGACGGAAATCGACACCCCTTTAGTCGTCGCCTCGACGAGCCTGCGCCCCGCGGGGCGCGGGCCTCGCGAGCTCGATGATCTCTTCAGTGATCTCCTCCTGACGTGTTTGCCGATGCCGCGCCTCCAGTCGCTCGAGCGTCTTGTGCGCATTGTCGCGGGCTTCGATCATCGCGCGCATTCGCGCCTCGTTCTCCGCCGCGAAGGACAGCACCGCCGCCTCGCATAATTCGGCGAAGACATATTCTTGCGCGAGGCCCTCGACGAGCGCGCGCGGCGGCAATGTGACGAGGGGCGGAACCGCGGCGGACGCCGGCGGAAAGCGGGCGAGGTCGAGCGGCACGAGCGAGCGCGCGACGATCTCGATTCCGGCGGCGCCCGGCGCGCCGTGGATGAGCGTCACGCGATCGGCGAGCCCCTCCCCCAGGCGTCCATAAAGCTCTTGCGCGATGCGGTCGGCGAGCGACGGCGCGTCATCGACGCGCGACGCCATTGGCAGAGTCCAATCGGCCCGTGATCCGCGCTCTTGCGCGAGCGTCGCGCCGCGCTCGCCGATGATGAACAGAGCAGGCCGCTCGACGCCGTCAGCGAACCGCGCCGCCGCGTCGAGGATGCGCTCGTTGAATGCGCCGACGAAGCCGCGCTCCGAGCAGAACGCCAGGACGATATGGCCGCCGGCCGGCCGGCGCTCCGAGACGAGCCGCGAAGGCGGCGCTTCCTCGCTCAGCGCCAGCGCCGCGCAGATGGCGTCGCCCAACGTCCCCGCATAGGCGCGCACGCCGGAAAGACGCGATTGGGCTTCGCGCGTTCGGATGGCGGCGACGCCGCGCATCGCCGTGATGACGCTCTCGAGCTGCCGGGTCGCGACGATGTGGACCTTGATGTCGGCGGAGCGCTCGCTCATGAGGGACGCGCCGCGAGCTCTGTCGAAAGATCGCGCACCCGCGCCACGAGATCCGCGCGCATGGCGTCGTCGAGCGGGGCGTGACGGGAGATCGCCGCGACGCTCGGCGCGGCGACCGAGTCGAGATGCGCGGGAAGCCTCGCGGTCAGCGCAGGAATGGCTCGCGCCGGAAGGGAATCGAGAACGCCGGCGTCGAGCGCCGCGAGCAGAGCGACCTGATCGGCGAGGCGCAGCGGCGAAAAGCGCGGCTGCGTCAGCAGGCCGCGAATGCGCTCGCCCCGCGTCAGCTCCCGCTCGATGCGGGCGTTCGACATGCCGCCGAAGCGCGAGAACATCTCGAGCTCCAGAAACTGCGTGTATTGCAGACGCAATCGTCCCGAGACGTCGCGCAAGGCGTCCGGCTGCGCGCGGCCGCCGACTCGGCTGACCGAGAGGCCGACATCGACGGCCGGACGATGGTTCGCGGCGAACAAGCGGCGGTCGAGCACGATCTGTCCATCGGTGATGGAGATCAGATTGGTGGGAATATAGGCCGAGAGATTGCCGGAATCGGTCTCGGCGATCGGCAGCGCCGTGAGCGAGCCGCCGCCGAACGCCTTCGACAATTTCGCGGCGCGCTCCAAGAGTCGCGCATGGACGTAGAAGATATCGCCGGGATAGGCTTCGCGTCCGGGAGGCTCCCGGGTCAGCAGGGCGAGCTCGCGATGCGTGACCGCATGCTTGCTCAAATCGTCGATGACCACGAGCGCATGGCCGCCGCGATCACGGAAGAACTCCGCCATGGCGAAGCCCGCGAAAGGCGCGATCCATTGCAGGCCAGGCGGCGAAGCGGCGGGCGCGACGACGAAGATCGTGCGATCGGCGGCTCCTCCGCTCCTCACCGCCTCGATCGCGCGCTCGACCGAGGTCGTCCGCTGGCCGACGGCGACATAGACGCAGACGATGTCCGAGCGGCGCTGGTTGATGATGGCGTCGATGGCGATCGAGGTCTTGCCGGTGGCGTGATCGCCGATGACGAGCTCGCGCTGACCACGCCCCAGGGCGAACATGGAGTCGACGACCAATAGGCCGGTCTCGACGGGCTCGGTCACGAGATCGCGCGCGATGATGCTCGGCGCGTCGCGCTCGACGGGATGAAAGGCGGCGGCGGCGATCGGCTCGCCGCCGTCGAGTGGCCGGCCCAGCGGATCGACGACGCGCCCGAGCAGCCCCTCCCCGACCGGCGTGCGCGCGACCTCGCCGGTCGCGAAGACGCGCGCGCCGGCTTCGATCTCGTCGCCCGGATCGAGCAGCACCACGCCGACCCGATCCGCTTCGAGCACGCGCGCGAATCCGAGCTGGCCGGTCTCGAAACGCAGCAGCTCGTCGAGCGCGACCTGCGGCAGGCCGGAGACGAAGGCGATTCCGTCCGCATAGCTCTCGATGCGGCCGACCGTCTCGACCTTGGGCCCGAGATCGATCCTCGCAACCGCCTCGCGGCCGCGCGCGAGCCATTCGGCGACGGCCGGCTCATCGCTCATTTTCCGGCTCCGTCAGCAAGGTCGCGGAAATTTGCTCGAGATCGGCGCGCAGGCTGTTGCGAATGCCGGTGTGGGCGTTCTCCAATTCGAGGCCGGCGAGCAATGTCGGATCGACGCGAAGCTCGAATTTCAGCGGGTGGCCGAAGGCGCTTTCGAGCCTGCCGCGACACAGCGCGTCCTCCTCGGCGGTGAGCGGACGCGGCGCGGTCAGTATGGGCTCGCCGCGCGCGGCGAAATCGGCGCGCGCGGATTCCGGCAGAGCCGCGACCGCGTCCGCGAGACCGTCGATGAAGCCGGCGACGCGGGATGATGCAGGCAAGCGTTCGAGCAGACGCCGTGCAATGTCGACGGCGAGCAGGCTCGCGCGCTCGGCTTCGGCGCGACGGGCCGATCGTTCCGCGCGCTCGATCTCGGTCCGCATGTCCGCTCGCATGCGATCGGCGTCGGCCCTGGCGACCTCGAGCAGCCGGTCTCGCGCGTCCTTCGCCTCCGTCGTGGCGGCGTGGATCGTCGCCGCGCGATCGGCCGCCATCGCGTCGACGGCGGCGCGCGCGCGTTCTTCCAGAGTCAGGGCCGAGGCTTTGGCGGCGGCGGCGTCGTCCAGGAGCCGCCGGGCCATCGCCTCGCGCTCGGCGAGGATCGATGCGATGGGGCGGAAAAGGAAGCGGGAGAGCAGCCAGATCAACACGAGGGCGTTGACGGTCTGCAAACCGAGCGTCCACCAGTCGATCTGCATGCCTGCGAACGCCCTATTTGACGAAAGGATTGGCAAAGAGAAGCAGAAGCGCGATCACGAGACAGTAGATCGCCATGGTCTCGATCATCGCGAGGCCGACGAACAGAGTGCGCGACAGGACGCCAGCGGCCTCCGGCTGACGCGCGATCGCCTCCATGGCGGCCGCAACGGCCTTGCCTTCCGCGAGGGCGGGACCGATCGCTCCGAAGGACACGGCGACGGCGGCGGCGATCACGCTGATATATTGAATGTCGTCCATTCTTCCTCGCTCTCGTCTAGCCGCGCGCCCGCGAGCCGTGTCCATCGACCGCCGAGCCGATGAACACCATGGCGAGCGTCGCAAAAATGTAGGCCTGAACCGCGCCGGTCAGCAAATCGAGCGCCATCAGCGGAATCGGCACGAGCAGACCCGCGAGCGACAGCACGACGCCGATGACGAACACGCCGCTCATGATGTTCCCGAACAAGCGGACGACCAGCGAGAAGGTCCGCGTGATCTGCTCGACGAGATTGAGCGGGATCATGATAATGCTCGGCTCGGCGAATGTCGCGAGATAGCCGAGCGGGCCGCGCGTGCGCAGGCCGTGATAGATGGTCGCGAAGAAGACGATCAGAGCCAGCGCCGCATCGGTTTCGAGCCGCGCCGTCGGCGGCTCCACGCCGGGGACGAGCGACGACCAATTGGCGACGAGCACGAAGAGGAAGATCGTTCCGAGCAAGGCGCGATAGGGGGCTGGGTCCACGCCGATCGTGTCTCTTATCTGCTGGTCGAGCGTCTCGACGATAAGCTCGAGCGCGGATTGTCCGGTCCCCGGCCGCAACGAGAGCCGCCGAGTTACGAGAAGGCTCGCGAGAGCGAGCGCCGCCATCAGCGCCCAAGTGACGATGACGGGCTTACTGACGGGCACGGGTCCGAGCTGGAAGCCGGGCTCGAGCGCGAGCGGCGAGGATTTCATTCGAGGCCCCTCAGACGACGCAGGACGGCGCGGCGCGCCGCGAGCAGTCCCAGCGCGCCGGAGAGCAGAGCGAGGGCGCCGATCTTCGCGAGGGCTGCGAGCGCCGCGGCGAGCGCAACGAAGCGCGCTATGAGCAAGAGAATGGCCTTCGGCGTCACCCCCTGCTCGAAGAGGGCGACATTCCAACGCAGGGCCCGGAAGTAAGCGAGGCCCGCGGCGAATCCCGCGCCCGCGCCGAGGACGAGCTGAAGAGCGAGCGGGGCGGCGGAAACGGTCATTGGCGCGACATCCATTTCCAGGCGAGCCAGAGGCCGGCTCCGGCGCCGATCATGACGAGAGGCGCGGAGAAGAAGACGCCCATGTCGTACATCTTGTCCAGCCAACGTCCGAGGAACAGCCCCGCGAGCGCCGGCAGGACGATGGTCCAGCCGAGAACGCCGACCTGCCCCAGTCGGCGTCCGAGCGAGGGCTCGGCGTTCCTGCGCTGCATCTCGCGCCGCTCGGCGGCCAGTTGCGAGGCCTCCGCCATCGAATCGCGCTCCCGTTCGGGGCCGGCCTCGCTCATGGCGCGTCCTTTCCATCGCCGAACAATTCCGAGGCGCCGGACGGACGCAGATAGCGGACGAGGCGACGCACGGCGCTGACGTGCAGCCGCGTCTCCTCGACGCGCGCGCGCGCCGCCGCGTCCTTCTCGGCCGCGCGCGCGGCGCGCACCTCGGCGTCGAGCTTGCGCAGATCGCGACCGAGAAGTCCCTCCCGGCAGGCGACCGACACGCTCTCTCCGCCCCTGACGGTCAGCACGCCCCCCCGGATCGCGCAATAGCGCTCGGCGCCGTCGGCGGATCGCCAGCGCAGGACCGAAGGCGGCAGCACCGTCAGCAGATCGGCGTGGCCCGGCAGCAAGCCGAAACCGCCGCTCTCGTCCTCGGCGCGGACGGATCGCACGCCGGCTTCGTCGAGCAGCACGGCGTTCGGCGTGGTGATGGCGAGCCGCAATGCTCTGCTCACGGCCGGCCTCCCGCCGCCTCGGCGTCCATGCGCGCGGCAGCTTTCTCCTTCTGCTCCGCCTCGTCGATGGACCCGACCATATAGAAGGAGCTCTCTCGCCAATCGTCGCAGGCGCCGGAGAGAATAGCGCCGCAGCCGGCGAGCGTGTCGGCGAGGGGAACCGAGCGGCCAAGCGCTCCGGTGAAGGCCTCGGTGACGGTGAAAGGCTGGGTCAGGAAGCGCTGGAGGCGCCGCGCGCGCCCGACGATCTTGCGGTCCTCGGCTGCGAGCTCCTCGACGCCGAGCAAGGCGATGACGTCCTGCAGCTCGAGATAATGCTCGATCACCCGGCGGACCTCGGTCGCGACTTCGGCGTGCGCCTCGCCGACGACCAGCGGATCGAGCAGCACGGAGGAGGAAGCGATCGGATCGATCGCCGGATACATGCCCTCGGCCGCCATTTGTCGAGAGAGTACGATCATGCTGTCGATGTGGGTGGCGATCGTCGTCACCGCAGGATCGGTGAAATCATCCGCGGGAACATAGACCGCCTCGATCGCCGTCACGCCGACCCCGCCGACCGAGGCGATCCGCTCGTGCAGGGCCGCCACTTCGCTCGCCAGCGTCGGCTGATAGCCGACGCGCGACGGCAATCGACCCAGGAGGCCCGACACTTCGGCCCCGGCCTGGACGAAGCGGAAGATATTGTCCATCAGCAGCAGCACGTTCTGGCGCTGCTCGTCGCGGAAATATTCCGCGATGGTGAGAGCGGCGAGCGGCGCCCGCCAGCGCGCGCCGGGGGGCTCGTTCATCTGGCCATAGACCAGAACCGTACGCTCGAGCACGCCGGAGCGGCCCATGTCTCGCAGAAGCTCATGGCCCTCGCGCGAGCGCTCGCCGACGCCGGCGAACACCGATACGCCCCGATAGCCCGTCACCATCGCGTGAATGAGCTCCATCACGAGCACGGTCTTGCCGACGCCCGCCCCGCCGAACATGGCGGCCTTGCCGCCCTGAGCGATGGGCGTCAGCAGGTCGATGATCTTGATCCCCGTCGCGAAAATCTCACCGCCGCTCGGCCTCTGGGCCAGCGGCGGGGGCGCGCGATGGATCGGCCGGCGCGGCGCGTCCGCCGGCAGCGGCGGTCCATTGTCGCCGATCGCTCCCGTCACATCGATCAGCCGTCCGAGCGTCGCGTCGCCGACCGGAATCTCGATCGGCCCGCCGGTCGCTCTCACCCGGCGTCCGCGCGACAGGCCGACCGTCGATTGCAGAGCGATGGCCTGGACGCTGTTCCGGTCGAGATGAGCCTGCACCTCGGCGTAGATTTCACGTCCGCCGTCGGCCTCGACGAGCAAGGCGTCCTCGATCGCCGGCAATTCGCCCTTCTCGAAGCGCACGTCGATCACGGCGCCGCGAACGGCCGAGACCGTGCCGTGACGCGCCGCGCTCGCGTGAGAAGAAGCCGCCTCGTTCATTTGCACGCCGATCGAGCATCTCGCCGATTGGTTCGAAATCCTGGACATTCTAGCGCGAAAGCGCCCAAGTCGCCGAGACCCTGGCGGTGAGCCGTCGCACGCCGGGCCGAAGACGCAGAAACGCCACTCCGCTCGCGGAAGCCAAGGGCTCCGTTCGGCCGTTCGCCTCTGTGGCCGAAACCGCCTCCTGGTGATCGATTTCGATGATACGGCCGAGCTTGGCGCCCACGGCCTCGACATAGTTTCTCGCCCGCTGTTCCGCATCTTTCACCGCAGCGATCCGCAGTCGTTCGAGGCGCGTCCTTTCGTCGCTGACGACGAATTCCACGCCGCGAAGGTCGTTCGAGCCGGCGTCGATCGCCCGAGACAGCAAAGACGCGGCCTCATCGAGCGAATTCACCGTCACGCTCAACTCGCTTCGCGCCCGAAAGCCCCTGGAGACGTGCTTTCCATGCGCGCCGCGCGGCGCGGCTTCCTCCGTCGCGACCGACTGGAGCGTCACGCCGACGACGCGAATGTCGTCGATCGGCACGCCTTGCCGAACGAGGCCGTCCGATAAGGAGCGCGTCTTCCGCTCATTCTCGGTCACGGCCTCGGTCGCGGTGAGCCGATCCGCGACAATGTCCAGGTGGAGGATCGCTCGATCGGGAAGCGCCTCCTCCGAGGCTTCTCCCGTCACGGAAATATGCGGAAGAGTGTCCTTCAATGTCTCGGCCGAAGCGCTCGCGAGAAGGAGCGCGCTCGACAAGGCTGCGGCGAGTATTCGGGTCATCGACTTGCCTCGCTCGACGCCGCTGGCGGCGAAATCGCACGCTCCACGCTTCCGGCTTCCCCCGACTCGGCGCACCGAAGCCTCGGCGACTGGCGGAGCGTGGACTTTATCACGCTACATATCGCCCCAGCTTCACAAAACGACGAAAAAGCAAGAGAACGGCGCTCGAGCTCGTTCGCGCTACAGTCCCGACTTCAATCGGATCGAGAAGGCATTCTCCAAGCTCAAAGCTCTGCTCCGGAAAGCCCCCGAGCGAACCGTCGACGCCCTATGGAACAGGATCGGCTCAATGCTGAAGGAGCTCTCCTCCGCCGAATGTGCAAATTTCTTCTCCGCCCTCGAAAATCTACATTCCCCCACGATATTGCATGGTCTCACGAGGAGGCCGTCGCAATGAGCACGCTGACCAAGCTCGCGCTCGGCATGATGGGGCGGCTGCGTCCGAAACCTGCGCGAGACGCCGCTGCGGCGCAGATCGCGCTTCCCCCTCCGCATAAGGAAGGCGGCATGCCATTGATGGAGGCGATCGCCGAGCGGCGTTCGTCCCGAGAATTCGCGCCGGACGAGCTGCCCTTGCAGCTCCTGTCCGACCTGCTGTGGGCCGCGGACGGGGTGAATCGAGCCGAAGGCGGACGGACCGCGCCCTCCGCTTTGGACGCTCAGGAAATCGACGTCTATGTCGCGCTGCCCTCTGGCGCTTATCTCTACGTCGCCGCGGCGCACGCCCTGGGGTTGGTCGCAGCGAGCGACATGAGGCGCGTGACCGGCTATCAGGATTTCGTCGACGAAGCGCCGCTCGATCTGGTGTTCGTCGCCGACCATACGAGAATGGCGCTCGTGCCGGTCGCTCAGCGCGAGAGCTTCGCCTCGTTCGCGGCCGGCGCGATCTCGCAGAATGTGTATTTGTTCGCGGCGAGCGCGGGCCTCGCCACTGTGATCCGCGCCTGGATCGATCGCGAGGCGATCGCGCAGGCGCTGGGGCTCGGCCACGACCATCAGGTGCTTTTGTCGCAGACGATCGGCTTTCCGAAGAAGATGGAGTGAACTCCCGATGCGCATCGACCCGGCCTTCCTATTCGACCTCGACGGCACGCTGGTCGACAGCGTCTATCAGCACGTCCTCGCCTGGAAAAAGGCGCTCGACGCGGAGCACATCGATTTGTCGGTCTGGCGCATTCATCGCAAGGTCGGCATGAGCGGGGGCTTGTTCGTCAACCAGCTGCTGCGCGAGACGGGCATGGAAATCGACGCCGAGCGCGTGCGCCGTTTGAGCGCCGCCCACGCCTCCGCTTATCTCGAGATCGCCGACGGCGTGCGCCCGCTCCCGGGCGCGCGGGAGCTCCTCGCATGGCTCACCGACGCCGGCGTCCCCTGGGCGATCGCGACGAGCGGTCGCATGGAGACGGCGCGCGTCAATCTCGCCGCGCTCGGCGTCGATCCCGCCCGCACGCCGGTCGTCACCCGCGACCAGGTCGCGCACGCCAAGCCCGACCCAGACCTCTTTCTCGCTGCAGCCGAACGGCTGAACGCGCCCATAACGACGGCGTTCGTCGTCGGCGACAGCATATGGGACATGCTCGCCGCGACCCGATGCCGGGCGCTGGGCGTCGGCCTTTCGAGTGGGGGCTACGGATCCGACGAGCTGCGGCAGTCTGGCGCGTTTCGCGTCTATGACGATCCCGCCGATCTACTGTTCCACATCGACGAGATCGGTGGAAGGAAGTGACATTCGGTCGCTCTGCTCGCACTCGCTAGAATGAGCCATAAATGGTCGTCGCGGACGTCGTGGTCCGACGACAAGAAGAGCGGACTTCGAGATTCGAAGCGAGGGGAGTCGCATGATCGACGCGGCGCGGCAAATCGTCTGGTTCGAGGAAGTGACGCGCGACGATGTTCCGAGCGTCGGCGGAAAGAACGCCTCGCTCGGAGAGATGATTTCCCGACTCACAGAAAAAGGCGTTAGGACGCCCTCTGGATTTGCGACGACAGCGCAAGCCTATTGGCGCTTCATCGACAGCAATGGCGCGCGGAATGTCATCGCCACGACGCTCGACGACCTCGAATCCGGCCACATCGCGCTCGCCGACGCCGGTCGAACAATTCGTAACGCCATTCTACGCGGCGAATGGTCGAGCGAAATGGCGAGCGCCATCGTCGAGGCCTATCGCGAGCTGGGTCGGCGCATCGGCAGGGACGCGCCCGATGTCGCGGTGAGGTCGAGCGCAACCGCCGAAGACCTGCCGAATGCGAGCTTCGCAGGACAGCAGGAGACCTATCTGAACATTCGCGGCGAGCGGGCGTTGCTCGACGCCTGTCGGCGCTGCTACGCATCGCTCTTCACGGATCGCGCGATAAGCTATCGCAAGGCGCAGGGTTTCGACCATATGAAAGTCGCGCTGTCGGTCGGCGTGCAGATCATGGTCCGGTCCGACACAGGCGGCGCGGGCGTGATGTTCTCGCTGGACACGGAGACGGGCTTCGACAAGGTCGCGCTCATCAACGCCTCTTGGGGCCTCGGCGAGAATGTCGTGCAGGGCGCGGTGGACCCGGACGAATATGTCGTGTTCAAGCCGTTCCTCTCCAATGCGGCGCTGTCGCCGATCATCGAGAAGAAGCGCGGCGGCAAGCTGGTGAAGATGATCTATGCACAGGGCGGCGAGCAGCCGACGCGCAATGTCCCGACGTCCAAGGCCGAGCGCGCCTCCTTCGTGCTCGCAGACGAGGACATTCTGACTCTGTCTCGCTGGGCCTGTCTGATCGAGGACCATTATGGCCGGCCAATGGATATGGAATGGGCCAAGGATGGCGAGACCGGCGAGCTCTTCATCGTCCAGGCGCGTCCGGAGACGGTTCAATCGCGACGCGAGGCGAGCGCGCTGAAGTCTTATCGCATAGGCAAGAAAGGCCGCAGGATCTGCACGGGATTGGCGATCGGCGACGCGGTGGCGACCGGCAAGGTCTGCGTCATCGAGGATGTTCGCGACATTGGTCGTTTCGTCGATGGCGCCGTATTGGTCACGCGCACGACCGATCCGGATTGGGCGCCCATCATGAAGCGGGCCACGGCGATCGTGACCGAGCATGGCGGACGCACCTCGCATGCGGCTATCGTCAGCCGCGAGCTCGGATTGCCGGCGATCGTCGGCGCGCCGGATGCGACGCGACTGCTCCACGACGAGCAGATCGTCACCTTGTCCTGCGCCGAAGGCGACACGGGATTCGTCTATGATGGCGTCGCCGAGATCGAGATCGAGGAGCTCGATCTCGCCGCCGTTCCGGCGACGCGCGTCGAGGTCATGCTCAATCTCGCCGATCCAGCCGCGGCCTTTCGCTGGTGGCGTCTGCCTTCCGACGGAGTGGGCCTCGCGCGGATGGAGTTCGTCATCAACAATCACATCAAGATCCATCCGATGGCGCTGGTCCATTATGATTCGCTGAAGGATGAGGCGGCCAAAAAGATCATCGCCGAGGCGACGGTCGGTTACGAGAACAAGAGCGATTATTTCGTCGAAGGGCTCGCGCGGGCGCTCGGCCGCATCGCCGCCTCCGTTCATCCGCGGCCGGTCATCGTGCGCATGAGCGATTTCAAGACCAATGAATATGCCTCTCTGGTCGGCGGCGCCCAATTCGAGCCGAGGGAAGAAAATCCGATGATCGGCTTCCGCGGCGCGTCGCGTTATTACTCTCCGCGCTATCAAGAAGGGTTCGCGCTCGAATGCCGCGCCATACGCCGTCTTCGCGACGAAATGGGATTCACCAATGTCATCGTGATGATCCCCTTCTGCCGGGCGGTCAAAGAGGCGGATCGCGTGCTCGAGGTCATGGCGGCCAATGGGTTGAAACGCGGCGAGCACGGGCTTCAGGTCTATGTCATGTGCGAGATTCCCTCGAATGTCATTCTCGCCCGCGCCTTTGCGGAGCGCTTCGATGGTTTCTCGATCGGCAGCAATGATCTCACGCAGCTCACTCTCGGCGTCGACCGAGACTCGGCGGAGCTCTCCGATCTGTTCGACGAGAGGGACGAGGCGGTGAAATGGATGATCCGCACCGTCATCGACGCCGCGCGCGACGCGGGAGCCAAGGTCGGGCTGTGCGGGCAAGCGCCGAGCGACCATCCCGATTTCGCCGAATTCCTGGTCGAATGCGGGATCGATTCCGTGTCGGTGACGCCCGACAGCTTCGTCGTCGTGAAGCAGCATGTGGCGGCCGCGGAGAGTTGATTGACCGCGACCCGTTCAGTAATCGATGACCATCCGGCTGAAATTCGCCGAGGAGATCACATCGCCGTCGATAACGCAGGATTGTCCGTCCGCACATGCGCGCTTGGCCCCCTGGGTAACCACTTGTCGCGAATATTTCGTATGGATCGGTTGGCTGTTGTCGTAAGGCCGACCGCAGAAATATTATCCTTCGCTGTCTTCAGTATTTCGCCAAACTTATGATGCTTTTGCGGCCTCTTCTTTTTTGACCAGGCAGCTTATACCTCATCTTTCAGCCCCCCAGTTTGAAAGACTTTCTTTTTCGATTAGGTCGGGGACTGCATTGAGAGCCGTTAACCGCCATAGAAGCGCCGTCTGGCTTCTTGCTCTATGTCGAGCCGCAACTGAAAGTCCGCAAGCTTTTTCATTTCACGTCTACGCGCTTCTTCGTCTGGAGCAGCGCGCAATACGCGGGTCTGCTCTTCGACGGCTTTACGCAATTCGATTTCACGGGGTAAGGCTCCAGCTTCAGACATGATGCGGAAGCCGATGGCGTCCACACTGCTACCACCGCTCAGATCTAGGGGTTTTCCTGCCCCCTTTAGGTTATCGAATTGACCTTCGATTTGAGCCTTTAGAATTTGCCTTTCAGCCAGACTGGAAAATTTCACTGTTGCTTTCCCTTTGCTCTTGATCAAGCCAAAAATCCTCGCTCCAGCTCGTCGAAAACGGGCCAGAACATTTCCAAGTCGTGAGGTCCACGAGCGCCAAAGGCCGTCAATGCACCGGTGATGACCAGCGCGGCGGGTAGCGCTGTCAGATCGGAGCGGAACGCACCTTGCTGCTGCCCTATCGTAATGATCTCCGCGTAACGGCGGCACCATTCCTGTGTGAAGGAATCGATCATTGCCGCAACTTCTGGCTCGGATCGACCGACCTGTCTGAGTTGAGCCAAGCAAGCCGCCAACTCAGGACTGTCGCGAAGACTGTCGTGATATGCCTGCGCTTCAGCACGAAGCTGCGCACCGGCAGGCCTCTCCGCATCGGGGGGCGGCGGCAATTTGCGAAGAAAGTCATCTCGCGTGGTTTCAGCGACCAGCACAACCAATGCGGCCTTGTTTGGTACATGAAAATGCAAGGTGGAAATGTTGATGCCGACACGCGCCGCGACGTCTCGGGTCCGTAACGCAGCATACCCGTTTTCCAGGATCAGCGCCCTTGCGGCTTCAGCGATCATCGTCCGGCGTTCGTCTTTGCGAATATAGGACTGCTTTTGGTCATGGCTTGGCATAAATCAATCATATGATTGATTTATTGCTCTGACAAGGGATTGTTCGCCGATTTCAGAGAGAAGTCGCGTCTGAAGGGGGTCTTCCTCACTTTCCGTGTTGCTGATAGCCGCTTCGAATTCGTAACACTCGGAAAACACATGGGATATTGAAATGCGCGCCGCTTGAAAAATCGGGAGTAACAAGATCGCTCGAGCGGCTAACATTTGTCCATTCTTTCAATACCTTTCGGCAGGCTCGCGCGACAGTATGAGCACGGAAAGTGAGGAAGACCCTCCTAACGCAGGATTCGCGGAGTTAAAGGCAACGCGACACCAGTGGCGGGTCCTCTCGGCCCCGGTGTCGCCGAGGCGCCTGTCGCTCGCGCTTCACGAGCGGCGATAAGGCGAATTGAGATGCGCGAACTCGTATCGACCGCAAATGGTCACGAGTTAAATCAGATTTGAGCGGGCTGCTCGCCTTTGGGCTCGATGCGGCCGGTTTGATCAACCTCCTCGTCTCGGAGGGCGATGCGCGCGATCCGATCGACGACGCTGCGCGACGCGAGAGCGCCTCACGTCTTGGGCGCGGGCCGGCGACGTCGTTCCGGCGCGTTTGCGGCGCTTGACACTGTCGCGACGCTACCCTGGCCATCCGTCGGCCTGGTTCTCGAGCCACGCGCACCACCGACGGCCGCGGGAGGAGGGGGGCGCTCTCGTCGACGCGCCGCTTTTGTTTCAGGATCGGATCAGCGCGATCGTGAACGGCGCACAGGAGAGCCGCTCGCGGCGCGACCCGGCCCTGGCGACACTCTGGGCGCAGCTCGACATTCTGGGGATTGCGCGGCCGATTCTGGCGCTGCGCAGCGCCAGCGGGTGGCGACGCCCGGAACGTCATCGGCTCCCCCGATTCGCTCGGGTGCTCACCGCTCCGATTGCGCATCCCGACGCTCAACGCGGCGGACGCGGTTCTCGATCTGGTTACCGACCCTGTCGAGGCGCTTCGAGCCCCCCGCGCCGTTGCGAGGTCTTCCGGCGGGACTTCGCTCGGCGCACGTGTATAGCGACGGCGGGGCGGGCGAATTCCGACGCATCACGTGCGAGATCCTGGCAAATCCGAGATGGCGGGACGCCGAAGATCTCCCGCAGCGACGGCGACGACGCGTTCTGTCGCGGCCGATCGGCGCCCCGCGCTCACCGCTCGGCGCAGGCAGAGCGGCGTCGGCCGGACGGGGCTGGGGCCATGGATGTCGTGTCATCGGAAGCGCTCGAAGATCTCTCTCCTGTCCAAGGGCCGTCCCGCGGGCACACTCGGATGCCAAAAATCCGACGCCGCGGAGCACTCCCGAGCGCGGAAACCGCCTCGATCGCCCGGAAATCCGGGGCTGTGGGATTATGTCCGATAAACCAACCTTATCGGACTTGATGGGGTCGACCCGAGAAATCGCGAGTGTTGTCAATTTGCATTTCAATCCGGGACTTGCCCATTAAATGATCTCAACAAGATAGCTGAGACCGAAGTGCCCGCCCAGACAGTTCAATCGAGACTGGCGCGGACATTCCGGGCACTCGAAATCGAACTCGTCGACCGGTCGATCGACAGAGGCATTTTCGAGGGCGATGCCCGCTTCACCCAAGGAATTCATGCGCCGCCTACCCTTTCAATCGAGACTCAGCACGCAAAAGTCTCATATGGCGTGCCGCAAATCGTAACATTCATCCCGAGTCCCGGATTGAAGCGCCAATCGACAACTCTCACGTCGCACGGCCGTGTTCAACCTGAGACCGCCGGCGGCGATCTCAGTCGTTCTTCTGAAAAGCGAGCTTGAAGGTCGCGCCGCCGCCCGGCGTCTCCTCCACCCATATTCGGCCGGAGAGCTTCTCCATCAATTCACGCGCTATGGCGAGGCCGAGGCCGGCGCCGGGCGTCGCCTCGCTCTTGCGCCAGAAGGCCTCGAAAATCGCGTCGCGATGGGCGGGCTCCACGCCTTCGCCATGATCTTCCACCTCGACCACGGCGTCGGCGGTCACGCGCACGACGACGGCGCCGCCCAAAGGCTCGGCACGCACGGCGTTGGCGATGAGATTGCCGACGACGCTCTCCAGCGCCCATTCATAGGCGCGCGCGACGACCAGCGTCGGCGGCGGCTCGAAAGCGAGGCGGCGGCCGGCGCGGAGCGCGATCGGCGTGTAATCGGCGGTGACGGTCAGCACGGCCTCGCCGAGATCGAGCTGCGGCGCTGCGCAAGTCTTGGCGCGCTCCTCGACTTGCGCCAGCACCATGAGCTGCTCGAGGATCGTCTGAATGCGCAGCGAATCGCGCTCTAGCTCTCGTTTGATCGGCGTGTCGTCGAGCTGATCGAGCCGCGTGCGCAAAATGGTGATGGGCGTGCGCAGCTCATGCGCCGAATTGGCGATGAAGCGACGCTGGCGGGCGACGCCAGCGTCGACGCGCTCGAGCGCGCCATTCAGCGCCTCGACGAAGGGAAGGACCTCGGAGGGCATGTCGGCCGTGGGCACGCGGCGATCGAGCGAGTCGAGGTCGATCTCGGCGAGCTTGGCCGCGCTGACGCGCAGAGGCGTCAGGCTCCTGCGCACGACGACGAGCGCGACCAGCGACAGCACCGCGCAGAGTGGAATATAGGCGAGGACATTTGCCGTGGTGGGATAGTTGTAGAGCCAGAACAGCATATCGTCCCAATGGAATTGCGCGCCATAGACGACGGTGCCGAAACGGCCGAGGGGCGTGCGCACCATTCGGGCGGAGCCGCGCGAGTCGGGGTCGGCGTCGCCTAATATGTGGAAGGTCGCACCGAGCATTTCGAGCTTGCCGAGCTGGCTGCTGAAATAATCGACGAGCTGCTGCGACGAGCCGGCGAAGGCCTCGCCTGTCTGCGCGTCGAAAGCCGCGAAACGGAAGCGCGGATTGCGCGCCAAATAGTCTCGCAGCTCCGGCGTCGGCTCTATGCGAAGCCGGCCCTCCGGCGTCTTGCGGACGGCGTGCATGACGATGACGCGCGCGCGCTTCACCGTATGGCCCTCGAGCCGCACATAGCCGACATCGTCGACGCCGAACGCCGCCAGCGGCAAGAGCACGGTCGCCGGAACGGTGAAGAAGGCGATGAGCGAGAAGACGACCCAATTGAAGACGAGCCGGGAGGAGAGCGAGCGAAGCAGCCTCACGCGCGCGATATCTCGATGAGATAGCCGATGCCGCGCAGCGTATGGATCTCGACGCCGGCCTCGCATTCCTTCAGCCGCTGGCGCAGGCGCGAGACCGACATTTTGAGCGCGTCGAGCTGCACATTGTCGTCGAGCCCATAGATTTCGTCGAGCAAGGTGCTGTGCTTGACCGCTCGTCCGGCGCGCCGCATCAGCGCCTCGAGCAGCAGCAATTCGCGCTTGGCGAGGACCAGGGGGCTCCCGCGCACGAAGGCCTCGCGCTGGTCGAGATCGAAGGACAATTCGCCGAGCGCGACCGGCGGCAGAGCGGCGCCCTGTGGACGTCGCAGCACGGCTCTTATGCGCGCCAGCAGCTCGTCGACGTCGAAGGGCTTGGTGAGATAGTCGTCGGCGCCGGCGTCGAGCCCGTTGATCCTGTCGTCGATCGAGCGCGCCGCCGTCACCAGCAGCACGCGCGAGCGCGGCTTGGTCGCGCGCAGCTGCTTCAGAATCGACACGCCGTCGCCGTCGGGCAAGCGGCGGTCGAGCAGGACGACCGGATAATCGAATTGCGCGACCGCCTCCACCGCCTCCGCCAGCGTCGCGACGCTGTCGGCGACATAACCCGATTTGGTGAGCCGCCCGGCGACGAGCATCGCCAGCTCCGGCTGGTCCTCGACGATCAAAATCCGCATCTATTCTTTTCCGCCCCGCCGCCGAACGACAGCCTAGCCGCCGGTGTCGTATCTTTGCAACAGGTCGCAGCGAATTCGCGCCGCCCGGCCATCGCCGGGGCTGTCGTTACGCTACCGTTATGCGAATTTTGTTAGAGGAATTGTCCTCATCTGGCGTGAGGATGCAATTTTGCGGCGTCTGGTTCGGGTTTTCGCGCTTCTGCTCGTTATGCAGGGCTTGGCTATGGGCCTCGGCCGCGAAGCCGCAGCCGCGCATGCGGTCGGGATGGGCCGCGTCGGCGCGGCCTCAGGCGAATGCCGGCCACAGGGCCGCACGACGCCGGGGCGGCCGCACCCGGCCGATTGCTGCCTGATCTGTTCGGTCGACCGCGCGGACAAGCAGGCCGATCTGCTCGCCATTCTCACCAGTCGCGCGCCATTTCCCGAGCCGCGCGCCTCCGGCTGCGCCGCCCGCGCCGAAGACGGAGGGCCTCGCGCGCCTTCGGCCTGCGCCTGCTCCGCCTCGGCCCGCGGCCCGCCGCCCGTCTCTCCGCCGATCGAGCGCAGCCGTCGGGCCGCATGATCTGTCTGCTTCAAGCGCGTCCCTCGAAGACGCGGCCGGAGACCATCACAATGCATATTGTTTCACGCGCGGCGCGGCGCGCCCTCGCCAGCACGGCGCTATCCCTCGCTTTTCTGGCTCACGCGCAGGCGCAGGAGCTGCTGCCGACGATCGACATCGGCGCAACCGCGCGCCGCCCGGCCGGCGCCGATGATCCGCGCAGCGCGCGATCGGGCGACCGCGTGACCGGCTACGCCGCCGCCAGCGCCGCCTCCGCCAAGCTCGACGCGCCAATCCTCGACACGCCGATCGCCGTGCAAGTGGTGACGCGCCAGACGATGGACGACCGCCAGGCCATCTCCATCAATGACGCCGTCGTCGGCACGGTGAGCAGCACATCGTTGATGCCGACCGGCTGCACATTGTTCCAGAATCTCATCATCCGCGGCTTTCCGACCGGCAATCTCCAGCTCTCGCAATCTTATCGCAACGGCCTGCTGCTTCCCGCGCAAAAATGCCCGAGCACCGCCAATGTACAATCGATCGAGGTGGTGAAAGGTCCTGTCGCCATGCTCTACGGCCGCGTCGAGCCCGGCGGCCTCGTCGACACGATCATCAAGCGCCCGCTGGAGACGCCCTATTATTCCGTCCAGCAGCAGGGAAGCTCCTTCGGCGGCGCGCGCACGACGATCGACGCCACTGGTCCGATCACGCCGGACAAAGTCTGGCTCTATCGCGTGACCGCGGAATTCAATCACAATCCGTCTTTCATCGATTATGTGACCGATGATCGCTGGTTCGGCTCGGCGACCGTCACCTATCATCCGAGCGAGCATTTCAAGCTCAATGTCGACGCCGAATATACGGATGTGAAGGGCGTCGACAACAACCCGAATATTCCCGCCATCGGCTACAACGCCGCGCCGATTCCGATCAGCCGCTATCTCGGCGATCCCAGCATCACCGTCGACAATCCCAGCCACGACATGCGTCGGCAGGTCGCCTTCGATTGGACCTATGATCTCGACCAGGATTGGAGCGTCACCAATCGCTTTCTCTATTCCAACAGTCGCGCCATTCAGACGAGCTTCTTCCTCGTCTGCGTCAATCAGCCGGGCCAGCTCAACAACACGCCTGCGGCCTGGTGCCCGAGCTCAGGGCCGGTCGGACAATCCAATGTCTCGCTCAATTGGGGTCCGGTCACCTATCGCACCATCACCGGCAATCTCGATGTGAAGGGCAGGTTCGACACGGGATTCCTGCATCATTCCGTGCTCATCGGCACGGATCATATGAGCTATTCGCAGGTCGGCGACATTTATCAGTCGAACCAGGCGCAATCGCTCAACATCTATGCGCCCAATTATTACAATGCGAGCATCGCGCCCTATAGCGGCCTCGGAATCTCGCGCTTCATCACGCCAGCCAATGGCACGGCCTTCATCCGCGCGCAGGAGTGGCAGGGTCTCTATGCGCAGGACATGATCTCCTTCTTCGACGATCGCGTCCATCTTCTGCTCGGCGGCCGCTATGATTTCGCCAGCGCCGTGAGCTCGGGCCAATCCTCGACCTCGGCTCTGCTGAATAATGCGCTGATGCGCGCCAATTATCTCGCCGTGCGCGTCGCCGATCACGCCTTCAGCCCGCGCGTCGGCCTCTCGGTCCAAGCGCTGCCCTGGCTCGCCTTCTATGGCAATTACACGGAGTCCTTCGGCGTCAACAATGGCGTGACGCGCAACAACACGCCGCTCGGCCCACAGCGCGCGATCCAGTGGGAAGGCGGCATGAAGGCGGAGCTCTTCGACAAGCGCCTCATCGCCACGGCGGCCTATTACGTCATCGATAAGCATAATATCGCGCAGGCGACGCCGAGCGCTCCGACGGCGCTGCGCAATTATGTGTTCGATCTGCTCGATGCACGCAGCGAAGGCGTCGAGCTCGACGTGAGCGGACGCATCGACGACAATTGGAGCGTCATCGCCAATTTCTCCCATATGTCGACGCATGTGACGAGAGGCTCGACGCCTTCGGCGACGGACCCCTTCGATGTGACGACGCAGGCGCCCATCGCCGGCAAGCGCCTGCCGGCCGTGCCTGACAATATGGGCAATGTCTGGGTGAAATATGAGGCGGACGGCTATTTGCGCGGCTTGAGCGGGGCGATCGGCGTGTCGCGCGTCGGCAACGCCTTCGTCGATCCCGCCAACACCTATCTCGCGCCCGCCTATACGAATCTGAACGCGATGGCCTCCTATCGCTTCCAGCTCGGGGGGAGCTTCGTGACGGCGCAGATCAACGCCGACAATCTCACCAATTCCACCTATTACTACGGCACGTCGCAATTCCCCGGCCGCTTCGCCGGCTCGCCCGGCGCGCCGCGCTCCGTCATCGGCTCGCTGCGCGTCGAATATTGATCGTCCGGCCGCCGCGGGTCGCGGCGGCCGCCTCTAGGAACCATGCCCGCGCGCGGGTTCCGCCGCGATCTTTTTGTCGCGGGTCGGTTGGGGCTATGATCGGTCGCGGTGGAGCTGGCGGACGTGTGCGATGATCGATGTCAAGGGAAGCCATTTTGAACGCGACGTGGTCTTGTGGGGCGTCCGCTGGTATGTGGCGTATCCGATGAGCTACCGCCAACTCGAGGAAGTGATGGAAGAGCGCGGCGTCGATGTCGACCATTCGACGCTCAACCATTGGGTCGTCGAATATGCCCCTTTTTTGGAGGGGCGGTTTCGTGCTGGCGAGCGCGCGGTCGGTTCGAGCTGGCGACTCGATGTATCCGGCTGTCGACAAGGCAGGCGCAACGGTGGATTTTCTGCTGACGGCCAAGAGGGACTGCAAAGCAGCGTTGCGCTTTTTGCGCAAGGCGAATCGCCAGCGAGGCGAGCCGCAGAAGATCACGATCGACAGGAGCGGCGCCAACACGGCAGCGATCGAACGCTACAAAGCGGAGCATGAAGCTGACATCGAAATCCGCCGCATCAGATATCTCAATAATATTGTCGAACAGGACCATCGAGCGGTGAAGCGAGTGACGCGGCCGATGTTGGGTTTTGAAATCATTTCGATCGGCTGCTGCGACGCTCTCGGGGATCGAGCTCATGCATTTGATCCGAAAGGGACAGTCGCGGGCCAGGGGCAAATTTCGTCCAGCACAGCAGTTCTATGCCCTCGCCGCGTAAGCCATGTCATTCTCACACGCTCGTCGCATCCATAAACAAGAATTTGCGACGGAACCCTCATCAGCGGAGCGGTGATTTCCGTATGATCTGCCTGAGAGAATCGAGATCGATAGGCTTCACGAGATGCAATCGATGCCCGCCTCGGCGGAACGCTCGTAGTCTTTCGACTGGCCGAATCCTGTCGTAGCGACCAGCAGAAGGTCCGGATTCAATCCGGCTACGACGAAGCAATCGATTTCTTTCTCATGTCGGACGCCCATGCGTCGGATGCGGACACCGCGATCGAAAGCGCAAATGAGCTGCGCTTGTTGTTCGCATGTCTTGCCGAGCTTCCGCCGATCTGTCGAAGAATTTTCCTGCTTTACCACATCGACGATTTCAATCGGAAGTCGCGACGCGCTGCGACGTCTCCACGAGAGCCGTCGAACGCAATCTGGTCAAGGCGCGCGAATTTTTACTCGGTCGGCTCGGACGCAAGTCGACGACGACCGCATCGAGGCGCGCGCCAGAAACAAACAATTCGAATTCCGTGTCGGGTTTTTTCATGCAGAACCGTCTCAGTATCTCGGAAGGCTCGCGCAGGCGACCGACCCGCCGCTCCAATGACCAGATGCGGCGACATCGACTGATCGTCCAAGGAGACTATCATGGCTATCAACATCGTGAAGCGCACCACTCTCGTCGTCAACGGCCGCAGCGGCGCCGACTGCGGCACTGCTTGCTGGGGCTAAGCATCGCAGCTGTCGTGCGCCGCCCTCCCTTCGGGCGGCGCACGATACATTCCATTCTTCATGCGCTGGCACAGGTGAATGCGATGCGGATCGGATTCAATTTCACACTCACGGAGACGACAGAAATGGTTCGGCGCATGATCGCCGAAGGACACATCGATTATTGCGAATTGCTGATCGATAATTTTCTTTGCGTCCCGCCGGCGGAGCTGGCGCGAGCGTTCGATTGCCCGACAGGGTTTCATATCATGTTTTCGGAGTTCATCGACGAGGATCTCGACGCGCTCAAGGATTTCGCGACACGCCTTCGTCCGTTCATTCGCGACATGAAGCCGCTTTATGTTTCCGACCATGGCACGAGCTTCACTCATCACGGAGTGAATCTCTTTCATTTGGGAGAGCTGGATTACGCGCGGGATTATGATCGCGTGCGCGTGCGCGTCGATCTTTGGCAGGAAATGCTCGGCCAACGCATTTTCATCGAGAATTATCCATCGATCTTGGAAGGAGGATGGGAAGCGCCGCGCTTTTTCGAGCGGCTGATGCAGGACACGGGAGCAGGCGCGCTTTTCGACGCATCGAACTCGGTCTGCGCCAATCTCAATTGCGGCGCGCCTCTCGAAGCCTGGGACAAGGTGATCGCGTCCACAAATCACTTTCACGTCGCCGGCTACAGCCGCGCGGTCAACCCGCCGCATATTGTTCACGACTCGCATGCGGAAGAGTTGGCAGAAGATACGCTCGCCTTCCTTCGCGGACGCCGGCATATTTTCGACAAGCCGGACGCGACGATCACTTACGAGCGCGACGGCAATATCGAATACGACTCGATCATCGCCGATTTGCGGCGCTTGCGCGAAATTTTCACCAGCGGGACCGAGGAGCGGCAGGATGAACGAGCCATCGCTTGCGCGAACTGATCGTGAGTTGTTCGACGTTCTGACATCTCCTTCGCGGATATTGGACTATCCACCCAATTCTCGCGCCTATGGCCGGATCGACGTCAGTCTGCGCGCCTATTGGCACTCGACTTTCGATATCTGTCCGGAACTGCTGGAGTTGTCTGGTCCCGACGGCATGACGATTTTCGCGCCTTTCATGGAGTGGGCGCGCGAGCAGGGCATTCGCTTCACCTGGTCTTACTATCTCTGGCTGTATCGATGGCTGCGGCAATCGGTGTTCCGCGACCGCCTCGGCGACGAACTTTTGATTTCGCTCATGGGCGCCTCGGCCGCGCGGTGGGCGATTAGAGACCGCGGCGCGGCGCATGGCCTCGCTATCGGCTGCGCGGCCACGCCGACTTTTGTCGTTGGGTGGAAATGCCGCAGCCTGAGCGCGGGCCGTCAGGTCGAATTGGTGGAACTGGACCAGCCAATCGCCGTCGGAGATGCGTTTTTCGGCTTTTTCACCACTCCCGGATCGGAGATTGCGGAGTTCCCCGGCTGGCGGAGCCTCCCGCTATGAACGGAAGGGGATTCTGGCGAGGATTTTGTCCCTTGCTCGCGACCCTGTCCATCGCGCCGGTTTCGTTTCAGATCGACTTGGCGATGATCGCAAGATTAGGCGCCGGCGCGCCGGCGGCATATGCCCTGCTCGCGCGCGTCGCCCTCCTCGACGCCGTACTCGTCGCGGCGGTGGGGGGCGTCGCCTCCGTCATCGTCGCCAAGGAGCACGACACTTGCGGAAGGTCGAGAATCGTCGCGCAATTATGGGTTGTGGCGCTTGTTGTCGGCGGGGGCGCCGGTGCGATTGGCTGCTTGACCTATCCGTCGGGGCTGACCCTGATCGGTGGAACGACTGACGCCGTCCGTCTCGCTCGATCCGCGCTCGGCTGGTATCTGGCCGCGATCCCATTCCGCGTCCTCTCCGGCGTCGGCCTGTTCATCCTGTTCGCGACTGAGCGCGGGCGCGTCGCGCTTTGCTGGAAATCCTTCGAGATCGTCCTCAAGGCGGTGGCCGCCTATATGCTCGTCTATCCGCTCGGTTTCGGCTTCGAGGGATGTTTCATCGCGGGCTTCGTCGCCGCGACGGCCGGAGCGACTGTGACGTTTGCGGCGGCGCGCTGGGATCACGACGCGGCTCCGCGGCTTCCCTCCTGGGCCTTCGCGCGGTCGTTTCTCGCGCAATCGCTATGGGAAGCGGCGAGAGTTTTGTCGCCTCAACTTCTCGTCCTGACATCGCTCGCGCTTTTTGCAGCGCCATGGATCGGGCGTTTCGAAACGGCGCGCGCGGACGCTTACGCCGCCGGGCAAATTCTCGTCCTGCTCCTTTTCACGCCCTTCACCGCGCTCACTAGATTTCTCGCCTTGCGTCTTTCGGAATGGCCGCGAGCGGAGATTGCGTCCCAAATCGTTCATTTATGGCGACAGGGAATTCCCGTCGCCATCGCCGCGGGGACAATCCTGCTGTCGAGCAGCGGTTGGATCGGACAGGCCATATACCAGCAGGAGGGACGCTGGTGGTCGACATTCGTCGCCGCGCTCGCTTTGTCGCTTCCCATCAGATTTGCGACGAGCGTCATGCGCGGGGCCTTGCAGGCCGACGGCCGCTTCGCCGACGCGGCGGCGGTCGACGGCCTTGTCGCCTGTTTCGTCGCCTTGCCCTTGACCGCGCTCGGATTGCATCTCGACGAGCCGGCGGTCGCTTATCTCGCCTTGATCGTGCCGGAAGCGATTTGCGCGGCCGTTCTTTGGAGACGCCTCTCGGACCGACGCGAGCCGACGCCCCAACCCGCTTTGCAATGTTGAGCCCGCCGGCCGCGGCGCGCAACGTCGCGCTGGCTGACTGCGCGGCGATGAAAAGGAAAACGCAATGAGCGTCGAACGCATTCGCACACAAGTTCTCATTCGCGGAGGCGGCTACGCGGGGCTGACGGCGGCAATGCTGTTGGCGTGGCGCGGAATCTCCTGTCTCGTGGCGGAGCGCCACGAGGCCGCCTCCCGCCATCCCAAGGCGCATGGCGTCAATCGGCGCAGCATGGAACTGCTGCGCGTCGTTCCGGGCCTGGAAAAAGATCTCTTCGGCGCGTCCCGCGCGGCGGCGAACGACGTTCTCGCTTATATCGCGGCAACGGTCACGGGACCAAAAATCCGAACGCTCATCGCCAAAAGCGATTTCGACGGCCCCAATGTTTCGCCGGCGCAGGTCTGCACGGCGGGGCAGGATCGGGTCGAGCCCATTTTTCTCGAGCATGCGAGAGCGCTCGGCGCCGATGTGCGGTTTTCGACGATGCTCACGCAATTCGTTCAGGATCGGGACGGCGTCACCGCGCGTCTCCATGACGTGGCCGCCGAGGACGACATCGAGGTGCGCGCCGACTATATGATCGCGGCGGACGGCGCGAATGGCGCGACGCGGGAGCAACTCGGGATCGAGATGCGGGGTCCCGGCGTCATCTCGCACTCCGTGTCTATTCTGTTCGAAGCCGATCTGGCGACGATTCTTCCCGGCGCCGGTTTCGTGCTTTGCTATCTGCGCAATGCGGCGTTCACGGGAGTCTTCGTCAGCTGCGACGATCCCAATCGTGGGCAGCTCAACATCGCTTTCGATCCCGCGGCGGAGTCGCCCGACGAATTCGATGCGGCGCGCTGCGCGGCGCTCGTCAGGGCCGCTCTGGGCGCCGGAGACATCGACGTGAAAGTGATCGATATTCTGTTTTGGCGAAAATCGGCGCTAATCGCGTCGCGCATGGCGCAGGGTCGCGTCTTTCTCGCCGGAGACGCCGCCCACCTCATGCCACCCGTCGGCGGGCTCGGCGGTCAGACCGCGCTTCAGGACGCCGCCGATATCGCCTGGAAGCTCGCCTATGTGCTGAAGGGCGACGCAGGGCCGGCGCTTCTCGACACCTATCAAGCGGAGCGCCTTCCCGTCGCCCATATCGCCCTGTCCCGCCAGCTCGCCAATTATGTGGAACGCCTGCAACCTGATCGGGACGAGATCAGAGTACGCGCGCATGAAACGGACTATCTGAGCGCCGCGCTCGGCTATCGCTATCGCTCCGCCGCCATCGTCTCCGATGCGACGGACGACGGCGCGGCGACGGAACACCCGCTGCAGCCGTCGGGCTCGCCCGGTACGCGCCTGCCGCATGTCGAGCTGCGCCGAAACGGCCTGAGCGTCTCCACACATGATCTCATTGGGCGTGACTTCGTGCTGTTCGCGGGTCCGCGCGGCGGCGCGTGGATAGAGGCCGCGCGACGCTCGGCGGAGGGAGGCGCGCCGCTCGACTGTTTCCGCCTGGACGTCGATGTCGACGACCCGTCCGCAACATTTCTCGATAAGGTCGGGCTCGGCGCGGACGGCGCATTATTGGCGCGACCGGACGGGTATATCGCCTGGCGCTCGCCGAGCGAGGACGAGGACCCGTCGCGCGTCCTCGAAAATGTTCTGGCGCGCATTTGCTGTCTCCCCGTCGGCGCCATCGGCGCGACTCCAAAGGCGCTCGCCGCGGAGCATCGGCGATGATTCCGGCGGCCGCTTCGCTGGCGTCCCTCGACGCGATCCGGGAAAAGATCCGCGACCACGGTTATTTCTTCGCGCCCGATCGCGTGGACGACGCGGATTACGACGACATCTGCAACAAGCTCGGGCCGATCATCCACGAATGCGAAATTCGAGTCGAGGCGGGAGCGACGAGTTATTTCAAACGGGAGGCACCTCTTGCCTATCATACCGACTCGCCCTTCGCCCGCTACGTCGTTTGGCTATGCCTCGTGCAGCAGGATATTGGCGGCGAAATGCTTCTCAAGGACACGACGCATGTTTTCGACGGCGCGACGCCGGCGGAAATCAACGCCTTAAATCGCGTCGCGGTGCGGTTTCCGGCGATCGAGGGCGCGCATGGAGCCGGGAGTCTGCCGCTTCTTTCGGGCGATCGACATGGCGGCTGGCGCGTCAATTATGCGCCCTGGCTGATTGTCGAGGAGTCGCTTTCGCCGGCTGCCTGCCGTGTGCTCGCGGCGCTCGGCGACTTTCCCGGGGAACACGGCGTCGCCATCGCGTTACGCCCGGGAAGCGTGTTGATCATCGACAACAGGCGTATGTTGCATGGTCGCGGAGAGCTTGCCGGCGACCGGCGGCGCCTGCTGCGCCGTTGGATCGGCGACTGAGACGATTGCGAAGGTCGGCGCTTCACGTGGTCTGGCGTCGATTCCGCGCCGAAGGGTCCCGCCGCGAATGAACCGCGACTTCGTCTCCAACACGGACAGAATGAACGGGTGATTGCACCTCGGGCGTAAGAATCATCTCTTCGCCGGGCGCCGCCGTGCCCGCGGTCGTCGCGCAGAACGGCCCAGAGATAGCCCGTCTTCGTCCGGCCGCGGCCGGGATCGAGCGCCGGCGCCCAAGTCTCGCCATGAACAGGCGGCCAGACCGCTTCATCAGCGCGCTCATGCGCTCGACGATCGGCGCGAAATGGAAGGCCGTCGTTTCCATCAACGTCCCCGCCGGTTGGCGATCAGCTACGCGACGGCGCGTAAGGAGAACGGCGTGGGCCCGCACGAGTTCGTGTGTCGGCGTGTGCATGAACCGCGGTTCAGACTATTTGCGCTGGTACGACAACGGAGCGTCGCGCGACGCTGTCTGCGCCACTCGCGCGTGGCTGAATTTCGGCGTCGGCCGCGCCGCGATGCGCAATTTCGGTGTGCTGATGCGCGCCCTGAAAGGCTGCGGAACACCGAACGAACTCGTCGACCTCGCCGAAAAGGAGGTCAGCTCAAGGTTTGTGATTTTTTGTACGGTAACTTGGACAGAGCGTGAACACCCGCGATTATGCTGCTTCGTCGATGAGGTTGAGGGGTCGGAAGCCGTCGCCTGAGATATCCGGCTCGGTCCAGAGGTAGTCGCCCGTCAGGCTGATGCGCCGGGCCGGATTTGGACGGCGCCATCGGAGGTTTGAGGCGCCGCGAGGATCGAGCAACGAGCTGCCGAAAGAGGAACGACAGTCGATAACGCCGGAGTTACGCGCGATTTGCGGTGACGCGAGCGCTCGCGATCTCTGGATGGCGGCATCGAAACGCGCGCCGCGGCGATCGCTCCCGTTCGGCGCGGGAATGCGTCCGTCGAAGTTCGCGGATACGGACGAGCGGTGATCCATCGGCCTCATGAGGTGTCGCATCTTTGCGTCGAGTGGCGCGGCTTCGAAGGACGCGGCAGAGGGCCGAGATCAACCATGCGGCCGCCGCAGCAGGGGCAGATGTCGATGCGCTTGCCGGTGAGCGTGGCGTAGCGCTCGCGATAATCGGCGGGCTCGGCGCCCAGCGGCGGTTCGGCAATATCGAGAGCGGCGCGGATTTTCGCGAGCTTCTGTGCGCGGCGAGCGTTGGCGAGAAAGCCGAAATGACGAATGCGCCGAAAGCCCTTGGGCAGGACGTGCATGAGGAAGCGGCGCATGAACTCGCCGGCGTCGAGGGTCATTGCCTTGGACTTGTTGCTGGCGCGATAATCTTTCCACCGAAAGCGCACGGCGCCGTCGTCGCACGCCAGCAGCCGTCCATTGGCGATAGCGACACGATGCGTGTAGCGGCCGAGATACTCAAGGACCTGTCGCGCGCCGCCGAACGGGCGCTTGGCGTAGACGACCCATTCGATGTCGTACGACGGGGCGAGATATCGCGCGAACGCAGCCGGCTCTCGCAGCGCCGCGAGATCGCCGAAGAACGTCAGATCGCCGGCGTCGGATGCTGCTGTCAGGCGCTCGAGAAACAAGCGACGATAAAGCCGGGACAGAACATGCACGGGCAGAAAGAAGCCGGGCCGGCAAGCGACCCAGCCTCCATCCGGCCCGAGGCCGCCGCCCGGCACGATGCAAAGGACATGCGGATGATGCGTGAGAGTCTGCCCCCAAGTGTGCAGGATGGCGATCATGCCGGTCTCGGCGCCGAGATGTCTCGGATCGGCGCCGATGACGCGGATCGTCTCGGACGCCGCCTTGAACAGAATATCGTAGACGAGCGCCTTGTTCTGAAGAGCGATCGCAGCGATCGGCGCCGGCACGGTGAAGACGACGTGGAAATAGGGAACCGGCAGGAGCTCGGCGCGACGATCGACGAGCCACTGCGCGCGCGCGAGCCCTTGGCATTTGGGGCAATGCCTTTGCGACAACTGTTGTACGAGACGCGAACCTCGCCGCAGTCCTCGCACCGCTCGACATGCCCACCGAGCGCCGCCGTCCGGCACGTCTCGATGGCCGCCATCGCGCGGCGTTGGTCGAGCGACAGCCGGGCGCCTTGCGCCGCGCGAAACACAGCGCCGTAGCGGCGAAAAATATCGGCGCGCCGCCGATCCGGGATGGCGGCAAGGCAGGATGCGAGATCGATCGTCGTCATGGGGCAACCTCTGATTCGGGTTGCTCCCCATAGATTCAGACACTTCCAGGCATGAAAAGCGAAAAATAACATCAATTCATCAGACAAAGTATAGAGCGTTGAACAGCCCTGCTCGCCCATGCCACACGAGTCCAGACGCCGAGCGTTTCTTCGCATCCACTTCGACGTGCATGTAGAGCGGCGCCAGCCGACGTGGACGCGGTTTTTGTGTCGGAAACGTATCGAAACAGAAGCCGAGTCGTCCGCCGTTTCAATGAAAAAGCGGAACGACTTCATGCCCCGATGCGCCATGACCCGAATGGAGGAGCCCGACATGCCCTCGAGGCGCATGCTTTCACATGCGTGCTTTACAGATCAATTGCCGAAGCGATAGCTCAAGCCGAGCTTGATTTCTCCCTCGCCGGACTCGCGCCTCAACTTCACGCCGGGTGAAATCGGCGTGAAATATTCGCGTTGCGTCGGTAGACCATCGACGCGATATTCGATCTTGGCGCGCCATCGGTCGTCTAACGCATATTCAACGCCGAGGCCCAGCGTAGGGCCGACGACAATATCGTTGCGATGAGCCGCAAAGGCGCCCGAGTAGTAATGTCTCGAGACATCCGCGAGGAACAATCCGCCTGTTGCATAGAAGAGAATGCGATCGAAGGCATAGCCGACGCGGCCACGCATCGACCCCTGTAGGCCGACCCTGTCCACGACGCTGTCGCCGAAGACCGTCTCCGCCGAGCTGCGGGCGTTCGCGAAATTGATATCCCCGATGAGGCCGAACACAAGCGGACCGCTGTGCCAATCATAGCCTGCGTGTAGGCCACCGATTAAACTGTCGCCGTGAATGGTCCTCGACGTGAGCGTCGCTCCGGTCGGGACAAACACATTCCGCAGGCGGGTCGCAGTCCGCGCATAGCCGATCTGTGCGCCGACATAGAAGCCTTCGAACAGAAAGACAGGCGGCGGGGGAACGAAAACAGGCGGGGGAGGGACGAAGTAGCTGCGCGGCAAATCAGCGGCGTCGGCGGCCGTCGTGCAGAAAATCAGGACCAGGGCGGTGAAGCGGTGTTTACATGTCATCTGCTGTTCTCGGTGGAGAAGATGAGAGTAGGTATGCGTAACTGACCTTCCAGGCATGTGCGGTCTGACCGCTAAATGAAGTCTATGCTTGCTAGATTGCATGAACATTGCAGCGACAGCGTCGATTGCATAATAAAATCTCTTGTCAGATAGATTTTTAATGCAGACATTATTTTTCTCCCGTTCGCTCGAGGATCGTCATGCGCAATCTTTTCTGTTCCGCCATCCCCGCTTTTTGCCTTGTCTGCGCCCGCCTGCAAAGGGGCTGGGGACGCACACTTCTGTCGCATAGCGACAGGCGACATCGCCTCGTCTGAGCAAGGCCGCAATCTGCTCGCCGAATAACACGCCAACGCGCTGCCAACCGCCAGCAGCCGGGCAGTGACGCTAAACGGGATCCGCCATGTCTTCCGATACCATTCGCGCTGCATACGCGGCCGCCGCGCTCGCCTCGACAACCCTTCTTGTCGGCTGCGCTTCCGACATCATGAAGAATTATGTCGGCAGGCCGGTCGAAGATGTCATCATCGATTACGGCCCACCCTCCACCGTGCTCGAACTCGGCCGTGACGAGCGCGCATATCAATGGCGCAAGGTTTCAACCGATGTAGTGGCCGGCTCGACCAGCGGTGAGATCAAGAATACTTGGCGCGGCGCGCGCTACGAAGAAACGGTGACACCGGGTTATGTCCAGGAGCGGGAATGTTTCTACACATTTTACGCACGCGGCGGGGGCAAGGATTGGTATGTGACGAGCTTTCGCAAGCCGAGGCTCGAATGTGAGTGAGGCGTTCGAGCCTGTCGGAAAATCGCCGCAAGGCAGCCTCGGATATCCGCTACGGGCGGCGCCTGCGCGTGACGAGACGTGAGGGATACAATGCGCATTCTGCTGCTCGAAGACGAGCCGGAGATGGCTTCCGTGCTGAAATCGGCGCTGGGTCGCCGCCATATCATCGTCGACCATGTGGCGACGATCGCCGACGCCGAGGCGGCCGCCGCCTTCGGTCTCTATGACGCGCTCGTTCTCGACCGCCGCCTGCCCGACGGCGAGGGGCTCGATTTGATCCCAAAGCTGAGGGCCAGCCATGTCGATGCGCCGATCTTGATGCTGACGGCGCTCGGCGGCCTGGACGACCGTGTCGCTGGCCTCGATGGCGGCGCAGATGACTATTTGACCAAACCCTTCGCCGTCGAGGAGCTGATGGCGCGGCTCCGCGCCTTGAAGCGCCGGCCAGCAAACCTGCGTTCCGAGACGATCGTGATAGGCCGCCTCACCTATGATTTTCACCACCGCGAGGCGCTGGTCGGCGACAAACCACTGGAACTGCTTCGCCGCGAGCAACTGGCCTTGGAGGCGCTGGTTCGCCGCCCAGGCAGGGCGGTGCTACGCGCGACGCTGGAGGAATCGGTCTACGCCATGGATGACGAGATCGGCTCCAATGCGCTGGATTCTCATCTTTCACGGCTTCGCCGCAAGCTCGACGAGGCCCGCGCCGGCGTCGAGATCAGGGCGATCCGCAATCTCGGCTATCTCCTGCGCGCCACCTCATGAAAAAGTCCAATCCATATTCGTTGCAATGGGTGCTGGTGCGCAGGCTCATCCTGCTGCAGGCAGCCACGCTGCTCGTCTTCCTCGGCCTGCTCACTCTGGTGTTTTTCATCGCGCAGCCGCGTCTTGCTGTCGATAACGAGGTGGCTACGCAGCTGGTGGCGGGCGCCTTGGGCCGAGACGGCGATGGTCGGCTCATTTTGCGCGACACGTTTGAGCTCGAGAGCTTCCGCAAAAGCTTCCCCGGCCTTTGGTTCGTGGTGCGAGACGAAAAGAGCCAGGAGCTCAGGCGAGGCAATGTCCCTGCCGCCTATGTTAGCGGCGGCGACGAGCTGCTCAGACAAGTCGATCGTGCAACCTTGACCTTCGAGCCGGAATGCCCGCACCCTGCCGCGTCCTACGCCAATCTGGATTCGCCCGCGGGGCGAGTAGGCGTGCTGGCGTCTACTATCGCCTCACGTGACGAAAATACGGGCGTCGAGATCAATGTCGACCTGCATATCGATCTCGCCCGTAACGCTGATGGCAGCACCAACTGGCTGCGCGTCGGGCCGATCCTGGTCATCGTCACGCTCGTCGCGCTGCTACCGATCGTCACTGTCATGGGTTTCACGACGCTGCTGACAACGCCGGCGGTCGTGCGCCGTTCGCTCGCCGGGCTTGTCGCCACCGCCGAGGAAGCCGGCGCCATCGACATCGACAATCGTGCCGTGCAACTGCGGACCGAGGACGTGCCGCAGGAGATCGCGTCGCTGGTGCAGGCATTCAACCGTGCGCTCGCCCGCCTCGGCGAAGGCTATGAGAAGCGCAATCGCTTCCTCACGGACGCTGCACATGAACTGCGCACTCCGATCGCCATATTGCGCACACGCGCTGAATTGCTGCGCGAGGATCCGGAAAGCCGGCGCCTGCTGAAGGATATCGAGCGGCTGTCGCATCTAGCGCAGCAATTGCTCGATCGTCAGGTGCTCGATCATTCTACCGGCCCGCGCGACGTGGTCGATCTGGTCGATCTGGCGAGGATGCTCGCCGCCGATTTCGCGCCGCTGGTGCTGGAGGCCGGGTATGAGTTCTCGTTCGAACCGTCCGACGGCAAAGCGCCGGTCTGCGTCCGGCCGCAGCAGATCGAGCGCGCCGTGGCCAATCTTTTGCGCAACGCCATTGAGCACGGCGGCGGCTCGGGCTGCATCACTGTCGTGGTCGACGAAACAGGCGGAGTGGAAGTCCACGACGAGGGACCTGGAATCCCTCTCGACGAGCGCGAACGCGTGTTCGATCCGTTCTATCGACTACGCCCGCGCTCGAGCGGTGCAGGTCTGGGCCTGAGCCTCGCTCTCGAGATTACGCGCCTGCACGGCGGCGCCATCGAAATCCTCGACGGCGCGTGGATAGGCACACATATCCGGCTGCAGTTGCCTCTGGCGGAAGCTAAGAAGCCTGCCA
Source organism: Methylosinus sp. R-45379 (assembly GCF_001644125.1). Classification (NCBI taxonomy): domain Bacteria; kingdom Pseudomonadati; phylum Pseudomonadota; class Alphaproteobacteria; order Hyphomicrobiales; family Methylocystaceae; genus Methylosinus; species Methylosinus sp. R-45379. The sequence goes on along the minus strand of NZ_LUUM01000262.1, from coordinate 11,597 downwards.
TCAAATCCAGTTGCGTCGCGCGAACCAGTTGAGCTCCGCACTGCGCTCGAGACAACCTGACGAGGATCCCTCATTTAGATACGACTCTCGACACGGCCGCATTCTTGGTGGCCGCGAAACATCAGGAAACCAGTCGATGCCGTGCGAGGAGCTATGCCGGAAAGTGGGTGATGACGGCGTGAGGAGAGCGGCGTAACGGGGTTGGTGTCCAGCCTGTCACGTTGCTCTTAACTGGGCTCTGCTTCACTCTCGGTGCAAATTAGCGGATTGTTGCGGTTTGGCTTGAGATGTCGCATCTTTCGGAATGAAAACATCAACTCGCTGGGCTCCTGCGCCAAATTTGCAGATTCTGACAGTCGAGCGTTTGGAGGCGGAATGGGCGGTCTCTCTGACCGCCGACGCGCATGCAATATGCCCAGCATGCGGGGTGCAATCGAATTCGCGGCATAGTTCCTATCATCGAAAGCTCCGCGATCTTCCCGCGCAGGGGACGCCAATCGACGTTCGAGTTCGCTTGACGCGCTGGCGATGCCGCAATCAAAATTGCGACCGGCGCATCTTCGCCGAACGCATTCCAGGGCCCGCAGCCCCGTTCGCGCGACAAACAACTCGCCTTGCGGGAGTTGTTCGCCTATTCGGGCATAGCGTCGGCGGACGGCCATCCGAAAGGCTGATGGGCCGCCTCGGCATGCGGGTCGGTCACACCACGATTTTGAGAGAGATTAAGCGAAGCGCACGCGCGGGCGCTGCGCCTGCCCATGTCAAAGTCGTCGGCGTCGACGATTGGGCATGGAAGAAAGGCACGAACTACGGAACGGTGATGGTTGATCTCGAGCGGCGACTGGTCGTCGACGTTCTTCCTGATCGCTCCGCGGCGTCGACCGCCGCGTGGCTCAGGGAACATCCCACTATCGAGATCATAAGCCGCGATCGCGCCGGGCTCTATGCCGAGGGCGCGCACGAAGGAGCCCCGCAAGCACGGCAGGTCGCCGATCGCTTTCACCTCCTGCAAAATTTCCGTGAGGCGGTCGAAAGGCATTTGATCCACCCTGGACCGCCGCTGAAAAGAGCAAGCGAGGTTGACGCGAATGGTTCGACGGGGCCAAATGCCAAGAATGGCTCTCGCACCGTTTCCGACGGCGAGAGGCATCGGCGCTCTACACAGCGAGCGGCGCGCGCCGCTCGCGAGGCCAGGTTCGAAGAAATCAAAGTTCTGTTCGAGGCTGGCAAGACAATCACCGCGATCGCGAGGGAATTGGGGCTTGGGCGCCGGCGAGTGGAGCGTTGGACGCGCTTTCTTGTTTTACCGGAGCGCAACGTCATGGCGCCCACGGCGAGCACGCCCGCCCGTTTCGAGGCATTTCTGGCGCGGCGCTGGGCCGAAGCGTGCAGGTCCGTCCGCCAGCTGTTCGAAGAAATCAAGCAACAGGGATACGCGGGCTCCTACAGCAATCTGGCGCGCTTTCTCGCGGCATGGAGAGATCCCGACGGATCGCTCGACGTCGTCGCCGAAGCGCCTTTCGTTTCATCACCGTCAAAATCGGCGGCGTCAGACTTCAACGCGTGCGCGAAGGCGCCCGCAATCGATCCAATGAATGGTCGCCGTATTTCTCCGCTGACCGCAGCCGCGCTTTGCGTCAAGCCGCGGGGACAAATGACGCCGCGGCAAATCTGCATTGTCGATGCGCTAACGGCGGAGTCGATGGACTTCGCGGTGATGCGCCAGTTCGCGATGCGATTTCGCGGCTTATTTCGTGGCGGCTCGCTGGAAAAGTTGGACGAGTGGATATGGGACGCAACTTCTTGCAGCGTTTACGCCATGCGCCGTTTTTCGAAGACTCTGCGACAAGACATCGACGCCGTGCAAAATGCCGTGGTGGGGCCATGGAGCAACGGACAGACAGAACGGCAGATCAATCGGTTGAAAACGCTCAAGCGCTCCATGTACGGACGCGCGAGCATCGAACTCCTTGGTGCGCGGATGCTGCCTTTGCAGGATTCTAATTTGCACCGAGAGTGAAGCAGAGCCCGGAAACCGCGATAAGACGACCCATCAGCTATGGGCCCGGCATTGTTTCATTTATTCCCGGCCGGAACAACTGCCCCGGGTACAAACGAAAAGAGCATCCACACGGGCGTGCGGATGCTCCCATCGACCGGCAATCTATGAAAGCGAGCGGATCAGCCGCGGAACACCGGCGTCGGGCCGGAGCCGCGCTGTGCCGGCAGCCGCTCGCGCAGCGCCGCGATCCGCGCCTCGCCCTGGATCAGCGCCGCCTTGTTGGTGTGGACCGAATAATAGCCGGTCACCAGAACGTGCGGGTGCTCGATAGCGGATGCCACAACGAAGCGGGCGCCTTCGGCCGATGCCTGGAGCGGGATCGCCCCTACACCCTCGAGCAGCGCCAGTTCGCCGGTATGGACGACCACGTCGCCCACCAGCGCGCCGTGGCTGATCGCCAGCCACGCCACGTCGTGATCGGCCGGGGGCGTGTAGGTCCAGCGTTCGCCGGGCGCGAGCGTCACCAGCAGATAGTTGATCCCGGCCGGCGCCCGCACCGGGCTGACGGCGCCGTCAAGTTCGCCCAGGATCACCGTTGCCGGGCCGACCACCGGCATGTCCTGCGCCTCGATATACTGGCTGTCGACCGCCGCGTTTTCCAGTTCGGGCGGCAGCGCCAGCCACAGCTGAAAGCCCTTGATCTGCGGCGAACTGCCCTTCGACATTTCCTTGCCGTGCCACACGCCGCCACCGGCGCGCATCCATTCGACACCGCCATAGCCGATCGAGCCAGAGCCCGCGACGGGATCGTCGAAATGCAGGTCGCCTTCGGTCAGCACGGTGACGGTGGCGATGCCCGAATGCGGGTGGATCGGCATGTCGCCGATCGATGCGGCCTCGGGCGAGAACAGGTCGAGGAACACGAACGGCTTCAGCATCTGGCCGAGATCACCGGGGCTCATCAAGCGGATGATCGGGCGGTGGCCCTGGCCCGACGTCTTGTAGCGGACACGGCGGTGCGTGGAGATCGCGGCGGGTGCGTTCATGGCTGCATTCCTTTCATTGCGCCTCGGGAGCGATGCGCAAGAAATGCCGCAGCGAACGCCATCGTAGAAGCCTCTGATAATCGATTGCCGCCATCGGAGTACCCGATGGGGCATCGCCGCACTATTCGGCGTTCTGGGTGCAACGCTTCAGGCGCTCGATCATCCACCGTCCCGCTGGCCCCGGCGGGTCCGACGCGCGATAGATCGCCGACATGGGCAGCGAGGCGCCGCCAGGCGGAATATTCTGGATCGACAGTTCGACCAGCCGGCCTTCCTCCAGATCCTGCCTAACGGTGTGATCCGGCATCCCGCCCCAACCGAGACCGCGCAGCAGGAACGCGTGCTTGGCGGCGAGATCGGCCAGCCGCCATGTCGATGGCGCCATCACCCCGAATTGCTGGCCGTCGGACAGGCTGGATCGATCGGTGAGGACGAGTTGCGTGTGCCGCGCCAGTTCCTCCGGCGGGATCACGCCGCGATGCAGGCTGAGCGGATGGGTCGCCGCCGCGACCATCAGCAGCTTGACGTCGGCGATGCGTTCGGCGGTGACATCAGGCGGAAGCACGGGCAACGAACCCACCAGAGCAAAGCCCGCCCTGCCTTCGAGCACCGGCTGCACCGCCGAGCCCAATGCCTCAACATAAAGCCGCAGTGGCGTGGAGGGAAACTCGGCGCCGAATTGCTCGGCCACATCCGCCACGACATCGATCGGCACGAACACGTCGATCACAGCGATCAGTTCGGGCTCCAGTCCCCCCGCCATGCCCTTGGCGCGAGCGCGCAGCTTGTCGAGCGCAGTCGCCACCGCGCGCGCGTCGGCGATCAGCGCCGCGCCTTCCGGCGTCAACCGCGGGTAGCGGCCGGTGCGATCGAACAGCGCCACCGACAATTGCGCTTCAAGATTGGCGATCGATTCGCTGACCGCGGACTGGGTACGCCGCAGCGCGCGTGCCGCCGAGGAGAAGCTGCCTTCGTTCACCACCGCGATGAACGTGCGCAACTGGCCCAGCGAAATGGCGTCGATCATCGGCACACTCCCACCATCGGGAAATTCGATGGTTTCGATCGAATAATAGAGGCTGCCGCGGCCGCCGCAAGCGTGCGATCTGGGTTTCGGCAGGGAGCGGCGGCGCTTCGATTTCCGCAGAACCGAAGCCGAAGACGCCGTCTTGCCCAGTAAAACGGTAATTGTGAATGTTACACACCATCGAAAGGATCGGTCGCGTGCCAACCAGTTCCCGCTTCGTCGTTGCCGTCCACGCGCTTGCTGCCATGGCGGTGGGCGACGGCGCGCCGCTGCGATCCGAGGATCTGGCGGCGTCGGCCAATACCAGCGCGGTCGTCATCCGGGGGTTGCTGTCCCGGTTGCATCAGGCGGAGCTTACCACCTCGCAACTGGGCGCCGGCGGGGGAGCCTTGCTGGCGAAGCCGGCATCCCGGATCCGCCTGCTCGATGTCTATGCAGCGGTGGAGGATACCACGCTGTTCACGCTGCACCGCACGCCGCCGCTGGGCGGCTGCGCGGTGGGCGGGAATATCCAGGAAGCGATCCGCCCGGTGCTCGACCGCGCCCGCACCGCCATGGAGGCGGAGCTGGCCGGGGTGACGATCGCCGACATCGCCGCCGACGTCGCCCGCCTCGGCAAGTTCGCAGTCCCGCTCAAATGGGGCTGATCTGCCAGTAGAAGCTGGCGCGACCCTTACACTTTCAGCTTTCGGTTACGGCCAGCCCATGGGGCGCTGCCGTCCCCTTTCGCATGCCCCATTTCCTCAGGAGACATGACATGACTATCGGTATCATCGGATCGGGAGCACTCGGTTCCAACGTCGCCCGCGCCCTCGCCAAGAAGGGCATCCCGGCTATCATCGCCAACAAGCGCGGTCCGGATTCGCTCACGGCGCTGGTCGCAGAACTGGGCGAGACGATCACGGCTAGCACGGTGGCCGAGGCGGCAAGCGCCGACATCGTCGTGCTGGCGATGCCCTGGGTCGCGCTGGAGGACGTGCTCGGCGGCCTGCCCGCCTGGAACAACCGCATCGTGATCGACGGCACCAACCCGGTCCTGTTCCTCGAACCCGGCTCGGCTGAAGCGAGCGATCCCACCAATCCGCTGGCCGCCTATGGCATCAAGGCCGTCGATCTGGGCGATACCCATTCGAGCGCCCTGGTCGCGAAGCTGGTTCCCGGCGCGCGCGTGGTGAAGGCGTTCAACCATCTCGACGTCAACGTCCTGCCCGAGCCGGAAGCCGCCGGTGGCCAGCGCGTGCTGTTCTATTCGGGTGACGATGCCGACGCCAAGACACAGGTTCGGGGCATCCTGGAGACGATCGGTTTCCTGGCGATCGATCTCGGCTCGCTGGATGTAGGTGGTCGGCTGGCTTCCCTGCCGTTCGGCGCGCTCGCCATGCACAATCTCGTGCGCATCTAAATCCCCACTCCCGCCGTTCCGGCCGGAGCGGCGGGCCTGGGCGGATTTCGTTGAAAAACTCGGCGACACGGCATCGGCGACCTCCGTTCGAGGCGTTTTTCAAGATTTGGGCAAGCGATCCTCGGCGGGATGGCGGCATGGGCCGCCATCGTGGGCGGCTTATGCCGCCATCGGCATGGTCGGCGGCCTCAGTCGAGCGAGCCTTCTCAAGTTCTGTGCGGTCGCGGCGAGCAGGAACTCGTCTTTGGCGCCGCACGGTCCCGCGTAACCGCAAGCGCCCAAGGCGCAATATGCGCTTGAGATGAGCAAACAGCATTTCGACCTTCTTCCGCCTCTGACAGGCCGTTTCATATTCAGGTGTCCCAACGAGCGCTCGCGCAACGTCGCAGGAATCTTCGTGCAGATCGCGTGGAACCTTCCGCGCCACGGCGTTGGGGCAGCACTGCGCTTTGAGTTCGCAAACGTCGCAATCCTTTTTGCTAGCGCGGTAGCGGCGCGTGCCGTCTGCCGCAACTCCGGTTCGCGGCGTCGCGTAGGTGCGCCGGAACTGGACCAGCTTTTTACCCGCCGGACAGATATAGCAGTCGGCCTCGGCGTCGAACGCGAAGTCCGAACGCGAGAACGTGCCGCCGGTTCGCGTCGACTTGTCGAAAACGGGAATGTAGGGCGTAATCCGCTTGTGTTTGACGAGCCAGGCGAGATTGTCTGCCGAACCGTATGCAGTGTCGGCGACAAGATAACCCGGCTTCAGCCCGAAGCGCTCCTCCGTGCGCTCTACCATCGTTCTCGAAGCGCCGACCTCGGCCTGTCGGATGGCGCGCGTCGCTTCGACGTCCACGATTACTCCGTGATCCGTATCGATCAAATAATTGGTCGCGTACGCGAAGAAGGCGTGGCCCTTATGCGCGCCGGTCCATTGCGCCGCGGGGTCCGATCGCGCGATGAACTTCGGCGTCACGGGCGAAGCAGCGCCGAATGCGGCGTCATCGAGCGTCGCAAGATATTCGCGCGCCGCGCGGCACGCGTCATCTTTGATTTCGGCGGGGTCCCATTCGCTGCTCGGAACGGAGCGTTGCTTGTTGGCGTCGGCAGCGATCAGACTTGCATCGACGGCGAAGCCGCCGGCGCTGACAAGGCCTTCGGTCATGCAACGCTCGACGATAGATTCGAAGAGCTGGCGCAAAATGTCGCTCTCGCGAAAGCGACCGTGCCGGTTCTTGGAGAAAGTCGAATGGTCCGGGACCTTGCCGTCCAGCCCGAGGCGGCAGAACCAGCGATAGGCGAGATTGAGATGCACTTCCTCGCACAGGCGGCGTTCCGAACGAATGCCCAGGCAGTAGCCGACAAGAAGCATGCGGATCATCAGCTCCGGATCCACCGAAGGACGACCGGTGCTGCTGTAAAACGGCTTCAGCGCGGTGCGAATGCCGTCGAGATCGAGATGCCGGTCGATTCCGCGTAACTGATGGTCCTTCGGCACATGGTCATCGAGGCAGAAATCGTAGAAAAACCGGGCGGTTGCTGCCTGAGTCCCCATCATCGCCACATCCTCCGCAAATCAGCAGAGGAAGTGAATCACGAGCCCCGGCGCCCGGCAACGCCAGAGTTTTTCAACACAATCGGCGCATTGCAGACGCGGCGCCGTCCTTCCCGCTTCGGCCGGAAGGGCGGCGTTCGTCCGTGTCGTGCTGGGCTGGCTCTTCGGTGGCAAGCGCGCCAACGGCCTCGCCGATGCTCGGCTGGAAGCGCTGCGCCGCTACGCCGTGATGTGTGAATCGGCTCGACGCCTTGACCCCCAATCGGCAAGGGGGCACAAGACCAAGCCGTTGCCTGTTCCTATATATTCTTGTGGCCTCCACGCCGATTGGGGGTCAACGTGGCGCGCCGAATGACAGGCGCGCAAGCCACGCAAACTGGTGGCGATCGCGTTGGCCAACAAGAAGGCGCAGGCGGTCTGGGCCATGCTGACCAGGAAAGAGGATTACAGACAAGCAGACCCCGTTCCGGCCTGATCGGCAACGATCCGGTCCGGGCACGTCGGCGTGCGAGGAGGTCAGTGAACGGTAAGGGCAAAGCGATCGGTCAGGGCGGGCCTGGAAAAGCATGCGAGTCATCGAGCTTCAAAGCTCGCAGAACTGATCTGCACTAGGTCCGCGCTTCTCCATACCGGCCAGCGGTCTGCATCCGGCCGCAAGTAAAGGCCTGATACATGACCGCACCCGATCGTACGCCGGCGCCGATCAAAGACCACTTGCGTGAACGGGGTCATCCATACATGACCCGGGTTGAAGATGGCTTGCGAGTCAGTCGGTCGTCAGGTTTTGGTCTTCTCCTTTGCAGGTTTGTCCGCCTTCGCCGAGCTGTCCTTGAACCGGAAGCTGTCGTTTCCAGTTTCGAGAGCCCGTCAATTTCAAGGCTCCGAGGGCGCGGCGATGGGGATGAAATTGTAATCGGCGAAGATCGCCTGCGCGCGCGGCGTCATTAGATACAGAGCAAAACGGGCCGCCGCGGCCTGCTGCTCGGGCGCTTTGTCGCGCAATAGCGCCAGGGCGTAATCGGCGCGCATGGCGAGCGCCTCCGGCGCCGGCACGCTGACGAGATCTGGATCGGGATGCGTCTCCCGCCGGCTGCAATAGCCGATGAAGAGATCGACCGTTCCATCGAGCAGAAACTTCTTTGTCGGCGCGGGGGCGCTTTGTCCGGCTCGCGCATTCGGCTGCATTGCCGATGGCTCCGGCGGGGCTCCACCCACGAGGGCTCTCGCTTTCGCTCGCAGGATTTGCTCTGCGCCCTTATGCGCCTTCTCGGCCCTGGCGAACAGAGCCATGGCGTAATCGCCGCCGGGATCGGCTTTGGGAGTCGACGTGCCGATCTTTGTCGCGGGATCAAGCATGTGGTCGAGAAGCCGGTCGGTCGTCAGCGCATGATCGGCGCGCGCCGTGGCGCAGAGCGTGTTGCGGACGAAAATGACCGGCGGCGCAGCCTTTCCCTCGGCAGCGAGCCGCTCGGGATGCTGCCGATCCGCGGAAAGGAAGAGACCGGCCTCATTCCCCTTTTCTATGCCCTCGCGCAGCAGGCCCGAAGGGCCGAAAACCATGGTGATCGTCTCGCCCGTCTCCTGTTGGTAGCGCGCGACAATCGCGCGCAGGGCGCCGCCGAGGCTGCCCGCCGCATGAATGTGAAGCGGAGGCCCGCCAGGAGCCTCCTCCGCCACGCATGGCGGGAACGGAGAAAGAAAGAGTGACAATGCGACGATGCGCCGGACTCGTGAGATCGACATGATCAGAGCTCCATCTGCATGGAAAGACGCAGCGTGCGTGGCGCGCCGAGTGTGCCCGAGCCGAAGTCCGTACTGTTGTAGCCGTTCTGGCCGGTCGGCGTGACATTGGCCCAATAATGCGCATTGGCGACATTGTAGACGTTGAGGCGCCATGTCACAGCGCGATCCAGCAGACGCGCGCTGTAACGTAGACCGAGGTCGGCGACGGTGTAGCCGTCGACGAAGGTCGTGTTCGCGTAATTGCCGGGCCTGTCGCTGGCGAAATTGATGTTGGCGTTCGCGGCGAGGCCGGGCGCGAACGGGATCTGATAATCCATGAGAATGTTGAATACGACATGGGACAGGCCGAGGATCTGCTTGTTGTTCGTCAGCGCCGAGCCGGTGTCGTAGAGCCTCGGATCGAGCAAGGAGAGACCGGCGAAAATGGTGAGGTCGTCGGTCGCCTTTCCCGAGGCGGTCAGCTCGACGCCGCGATTGATCTGCTTGCCGTTGACGCCATAGACATTGTTGACCGTGTAGGCGTAGGGTCGCTCGATCTGAAACAGAGCCGCTCGCAGATCGATCCGGTCGAGATCGATCTTATAGCCGAGCTCCCATTGCTTGGCGCGGAAGGGAGCGAGAACGGCCCCGGCGTTGGCGACGCCGTTCGGCGCCGTGTCGCCCTGCTGCAGGTTTTCCGAATAGGTCAGATAGGCGGTCTGATTGCGCATCGGCTTGAACAACAGGCTCGCCGTCGGACTCACGCCGCTCGTGTCATAAGCGCTGGTCGTCACGCCGGCGCTGTTCAGGTTTCGCGCGTTGATCCAGCTCTGTGAAAGAGCGAATTGCGCGCCCCAATGTTCGCCGAAGCCAATGACGTCGCCGACGGTGAGCGATTGCTGAAATGTTTCGACCGAAAGAAAGCGATTCTTGAAATCGGGAAAAGAACGGGCGGCAAACAGCGCCGGATTGGCGAGATTGGCGCTGCCGAGCGTGACGGCGCCCAGCACATAGGGGCGATAGCGGTCCCAGATGAAGCCATTATTGGCGAAGACGACATCATGAGAGACAGGTCCAGTGAAGAAGCGCCCGTTCAGGGCGGCCTGATTGCTGAGTACCGTGTCCAAGGAAAATGTGGTCGTCGCGGCCGTCGTCGTATAATTTCCAAAATTGTCGGTCAGCGTATTGGTCGGAACAGTCGAGGCGCGATCGTTGGATTGGCGCAAGAGGCCCAATGTCAGACGCCAGTCCTGATCGAAATCATGACGCAGCCTGCCGCTGAAGATCGCCGTCTGATTGTCGTCGCCCCCAAAGGTCTGCCCATAGCCCTGCCGGGAAGGATCGGGCGCAGCCGGAAAAATCGTGGCGTTGCGGCCGAGCGTGAATGTGCCCGGCAGGTTTTTCGTCACGAAATTGTAGAAGCTCGCATTGGTTTCGAGCACGGTGCTCGGCGTCGCATGAATGTCGAAGGCGAGACTCGCCAGTTGGCGCTTCGACTGGCTGCCGTCGACATACGTATCGCCATTCTGCTCTAGCAGATTCAGTCTGTAGCCGAATCGGCGTTCGGGGTCGAGAAAGCCGCCGAGATCGGCGTGGCCGAGCCAGGCGCTTTGCGACAGATAGGAAAAATTGAATTCGCGCAACGGCGCCTCTGTCGGCCGCTTGAGGATGTAGTTGAATGTGCCTGCCGGATTGGACGGACCATAGATCGCGCTCGACAAGCCGTTCAGCACTTCGATGCGCTCGAATTGCTCCAGCGGATAATCGGTCGTCGCCGCGATATTCAGCCCGTCGACGCGCGTGTTCTGCACCACTCCCGCCTGCATCCCGCGCGTCTGCGGACGGATATTTTCGCCCTGCACCGAGGGAATGAGCCGAAAGGCTTCGCGCAGGCTGAGCAATTGCTGGTTCTTCATGAGATCGAGCGGAACGACGGTGATCGAAAGCGGTGTATCGACCAGGGCCCTGTCGCCGAACGGCCCGACATAGGCGTTTTTGACTCGATAGCCGCCTTCGACGGTCGCGGCGCTGGTCGGCGCGCCGGTCGCGGCGACATCGACGGTCGGGAGCTCGGTCGGCGCGTTCTGCGCTCGAACCGCCGAGATCGAAAGCGCCGCGAGACTCACGCCGAGCGCGGAAATGCCGAGCGCGCCGAATTGTCTCTGTTTCTGCGCAAAGAGCATAGGCGTCACGCGTCGAGCGCGTCTGCGGGGGCCTTCGATAGAAATGCCGGCTCTTTGGCCCATTGCGTTCGCTCCAAATCGTCGCCGATCCGGTGGCGGGGAATCTCGACCGGCGTCCGGCGCATCTGAAGTCGACGCATTATGTATTTCAATTACATAAATAATGCACTCCGCCGAAATATTGAGCATCGGCTCTCGTGAGCCGAGGCGGCCCGGCTCCGCTTTTCCGGCGCGGTGACCGGCTGGCTACGGCGCGAGCGGGAAGACTATTCGCCGCAGGCGCATCGCCACTTTCGAGGCATATGCCATTTGCGGGACCGCTTGCGCCGTCCCACCGGGGCGCCTTCTTCACGTTTGAGCGAGCGCATTTGCTCAACGGCACACGGGGTCGATCGCGTCCTTGCCGCCCATCTGCTTCGGACACATCGCGAGACGTTCGATCATCCAGCGGCCCGCCGGTCCCGGCGGATCAGACGCCCGATAGACGGCGGACATAGGCAAGGCGAGCCCGCCGGAAGGTATGTCCTCGATCGCGAGCTCGACCAGCCGGCCGGCGTCGAGATCGGATTGGACGGTATGACGAGGCATTCCGCCCCAGCCCAGTCCGTTCAAAAGAAAGGCGTGCTTCGCGAAGAGATCGGCGAGGCGCCAAGTGGTCGGCGCCATGACTCCGAACTC